>JBAUXQ010000187.1:0-10474 GCA_049584355.1 Roseiarcus sp.
CGGCTGGCGCGGCTGGGCCGAGGTCGTGTGGGCCGATATGCGGGCGCCGGAATATATCGGCGACATGCCCCACACCTGGATCGGCGCCGAGTTCTCCTGCGCTGTCCGGCGCATGTTGCTGAGGGAAAACGGCGCTACGCTCGAACTCTTCCGCGCCGTCCCCGATGGCTGGTGGGCTGGCGACGGCATAACGCTCAACGACCTGCCGACGGCCTTCGGCGTCGCCAATCTGAGGGGACGGCGGGGGCGACGCCGCGCGACGGTCGACCTTTCCCTTGCAGGTTCGGCGCCCGAGCGAATCCTCGTCCACTATCCGGGGGCGAAGCACGCCCGGGCGGACGGCAGCCTGTGCGACATCCGGGCCGACGTCATCACGACCAAGAACTGGAGCCAGCTCGAAATCGACTTCTGATTGACTTCGCAACGGCGCGCCAGAACGCCCCCGAAATGCGCGACCCGGAACCGCGGCATATTGGCAGCCAACGTAGATTGCGACGTCCGCCGTCCGTCCCTATCTGGCCGAAACAGATTCGGAGGCGGAATTAGTTGGTTCAGGGATTCCTTGCTCCCTTTCGGGCGTGAAGGTCACTCCGAGAGGGTCCAGGACGATATGCAACTTGCGGCCATAGAAAGTAGAGCGATCAGGCAGGTCATGGCCAATATTGATGATGCCCAGATCGGCCAATTCACCCTGGAAGAGCGACCTTATGAGCATTCGCGATTCTGGATCGAGGACAGCGAGCGCGTCATTCACGACAATCCAGCCCGGTCTTTGCAGAATGACCCGGGCAAAAGCCACGCATTGTTTCTCGTTGTCGGTCAGATCCCGGTCCCATCGGTTCTCCTTATCGAGGTGGGGCTCGAGGTGCCCGAGTCCGACGGCGGCGAGCGCCTTGACGATCGCGGAAGCCTCATAGTCCTGGGCTGCGCGCGGGTAGGCGACGGCCGCGCGGAGGGTGCCGGGCGGGATATAGGCGCGGACCGGCATGAACATGATGGTGTTCCGCGCCGGGGCGGTGATCCGGCCGCTCCCCCAAGGCCAAAGCCCACCGACGGCGCGAAACAACAGGGCCTTGTGCTCGCCGTTCTCACTGGTGATTAACACCCGCTCTCTGGCGTTCATACTAGCGTGCGGCTCGCTCAGCATGACGCAGCCCACGGGCGAGGCGACGTGAAGGTCGTCAATCTTGATCGACGGGTCCGCTTCCTCGGCAAACTGGATGCGGCTCTTCGCCTGGCCGAGGTCGTCCATCCCCAGGATCGCCTTGCGGAACCTCGCGACGCGCAGGAGCGTCGCGCGCCAGTCGGCGAGGTTGGAGAAATTGTCGACGAACCAGCGAAGCGCCGTTTGCACCTGGTTGAAAGCGCCGACAATCACCATGAGCTCGCCGAAGCTCATTTTGCCCTGGAAGTAGGCTGGGGCCGCGACCAGGATCGGGGCGATGATCGTAAACCAGCCATAGCCAGCGGTAACCCAGGTCAGCCGCGTAACCGCGCTGACAATTTGGCGCGAAATGTCGAGCACGCCGCCGAACACGCCGTTGAGGCTCTGCCTCTCATCGGCTTCGCCGCCGTAGAGGGTGATGCCGTCGATGTGCTCGTTTATCCGCACCAACGCGAAACGAAAGTCAGCCTCTCGCGCATAGTGCTCGGCATTGAGATTGATCAGCGGACGGCCGACCCGCCAGCTCAGATAGGACGCGGCGCCGGCGTAGAGAAGCGCGCACCACACCAGATAGCCGGGCGGGGCGAAGTCGCGACCGGCCACAGGCAGGAACTCGCCCTGCGAGAGCCCCCAGAGGACGCCGACAAACAACAACAAAAGAAGACTCGACTGCAGCAGGCCAATGCCTAAGTCCGTTGAAAGATCGGTCAGATGCTGCGCGTCAGCCTGGAGGCGCTGGTCCGGGTTGGCGCCGATGACGCCCGAATTCGACAGCCGAAAGGCCCGCTTCGGCTTGAGCCACTCATCCAGGAGATCGTCGACCAGGCCCTGGCGCATCACGACTTTGGAGGTCTGATTGAGCCACATCTGCGCGACGTTGAGGACGAGGAGTATTCCCGCCAGCTCGCCGAAGACCCCGAGTTGTGAGAGGAAGCCCGGCATATCCTTGTTGGTCAGCGCATTGTAGAATGGACCGTTCCAGGAATTGAGCCTGATCTGCATGTAGGCCGTCGCGCCCACGACCGCGACGAGCGCGCCGCCCAACCCTATGAGCCTGTTGCGCTGGGGTGAGGCCCAGAAGCCTGCGGCCATCCACAGGAAATCGGAAAAAAGACCGCTCAGCGTCGCCTTGTCGGCGCTTGCCGAGTCTTCCGGTGGTTGAGTCGATTGCTGCGCCATCGAATTCGATCCGTCGCCCCCGCGCCCATTCTCGCATGATCCGGCCAAGTCGTCTTGCGGACGCCGCCGATCACGAAGGGACCGCCGCTTTACTCGGGGGGCGCTCCTTGCCAAGCCGATTTCTGGTCTAAGATAGATGTCCGGTCGAGACCATCCGCTCGCGGCTCACGGCAAGGCAAGGGCATGGGACGCATCGATACGCTGCTCGCAGCGATGACGATCGAGGAAAAGATCGGGCAATTGAACATGGTCGCCTCCACTCTGGCGGTCACCGGTCCGGGCCAGCTCGGCGATATCCGTGAGGGGATTCGGACAGGGCGGATCGGAAGCCTCCTCAATCACTGGGGCGCGGACGAGGTCCATGCCGTCCAGCGCCTCGCTGTCGAGGAATCGCGCCTCGGCGTCCCCCTGCTGCTCGGCCTCGACGTCATCCACGGACATCGTACGATTTTTCCCGTTCCGCTGGCTGAAGCCTGCCTGTTCGCCCCCGACCTTTGGGAGAAGACTGCGCGTGCAGCAGCCGAGGAAGCAACCCAGGACGGCGTCGCCTTGACCTTTGCGCCGATGCTCGATGTGGCCCGCGATCCGCGCTGGGGACGCATTGTCGAAGGCCCCGGCGAGGATTCCTGGGTGGCGTCGCAAATGGCCGGCGCAAAGACGCTTGGCTTTCAGGGCCAAGACCTGGCCGCCGCCGACAGCCTCGCCGCCACGGCCAAGCATTTTTGCGCCTATGGCGCCGTCACCGCCGGGCGCGAATACGCCTCCGTCGATGTGTCCGAGAGAACGCTGCGCGAGATCTACCTCCCGCCGTTTTCCGCCGCCGTCGCTGCGGGGACGGCGGCGGTCATGCCGGCCTTCATCGATCTTGCAGGCGTGCCGATGACCGCCAACGCTCCGCTGCTGCAAGGTTGGCTGCGGAGGGAACTTGGCTTCGAGGGTGTGTTGATCAGCGACTACAACGCAGTCGCGGAACTCATGAACCATGGCGTGGCGGCGGATGCCGTCGAGGCCGCCGCTTTGGCCCTCAAAGCCGGGGTCGATATCGATATGACGAGTGACTGTTACGTTCGGGGTCTGCCTGAGGCGCTCAAGCGCGGTCTCGTGACAATGGCCGAGATCGATGTCAGCGTAAGGCGCGTGCTCGATCTGAAGCAGCGTCTCGGCCTTTTCGACGACCCCTATCGGCGCGGCTCGGCGTGGCCGCATGGCGCCCGGGACGCAGAGCGTCGCGAACTGGCGCGCGAGGTCGGACGACGGGCGATCGTGCTGCTGACCCATCGTGCGACGATCTTGCCTCTCCCGCCGGAAACTCGGCGCATCGCCTTGATTGGCCCACTGGCTGCGGCGTCGCGCGAGATGCTGGGACCGTGGGCGTCCGCGGGCCGCGCTCAGGACGCCGTGTCCATTGTGGAGGGGCTCAAAGCCGCTCTGCCGCAATGCCGGATCGATCACGCGCCCGGCGTCGACATAGAGGGTCAAAACACGGATGACATTTCGGCTGCGGTCGATCTGTGCCGCGGGGCCGAAGTAATCGTGCTGTGCCTCGGCGAGGCCGCCGCGATGAGCGGGGAAGCGGCGAGTCGAGCCGATCTCGGCCTCCCGGGACGCCAGCGCGCGCTCGCCGAGGCGGTCTTTGATCTCGGCAAGCCTGTCGTCGTCGTGCTTTCTTCCGGGCGCCCGCTTACGCTGCCCTGGTTGTTCGAACGCGCCGACGCCGTTCTCGCGACCTGGTTTCTCGGCGGCGAGGCCGGGCATGCGGTCGCCGACGTGTTGACTGGGCGTTTCAATCCGACCGGAAGATTGCCGTTGAGCTGGCCCCGCCTGGTCGGCCAGGTCCCGATTTTCTACCGTCAGCGCCCGACCGGCCGCCCAACCAAGGCTGGAGAGCACTACTCGAGCTCATATCTCGACGTGCCGGCGACGCCGCAATTTCCGTTTGGCCACGGCCTCTCCTACAGCCGCTTTGCGCTCCTCGATCTGAAATGCAATCCGACCCGGGCGAAGGCTGGCGAACTCGTCGAAGTCTCGGTCATGGTCGCCAATGACAGCGAGGTTGACGGCGAAGCGACGCTTTTCCTGTTCGTTCACGACCTGGTCGCGAGCGTCGCGCGCCCGGTCCTGGAGCTGAAGGGCGTGCGCAAGATTGTCCTCAAGGCTCGAGAGCGCGGTCGTGCAACGTGGCGGCTGTCGACGGGCGACCTGTCTTTCCTTGGCCCGAATCTCAATCGCGTCCTCGAGCCGGGGCGGTTTGAGATCCATGTCGGTCAGAGCGCCGATCCGGCCGGCCTTCTGACCGAGGTCATAGAATTGACGCCGTAGCTGCTCGTCGGTGGCTAAGGCGCGATTGAAGGTCGAACTGGCTCCGATCACGCCGGACGGCGCGGCATCGCCATGATCTCCTCTTCCACCGCCTTGAATTCGCGTCTCAATTCGTCTGCGACGATGCTTATGTGATGGGCCGAAGAGCGGGCGCGGTGGACGAAGAGGCCGATCTCGCTGGCGGCAAGGCCGGGCTCGGCCAGCGGAACATGCACGAGCTCGCCTCTCATGATCTCGTCGACGAAACCGGTTGGGGTGAAGAACCCGAGCCCGAGCCCAGCCTTCATCGTCTCCTTCATCACCCCAAGGGAATTTGAAGTTATGCGCGCATTGAATTGGGCGCCGCTGCGGACGAATTCATTCTCCGAAGCCGCGTCGAGCAGCCATGCGTCGGCGAGCATGACGACCGGATAGGCGGCGCATTCCGACAACGTGACCTGCCTGGCGGTGGCGAGCGGATGATCGACGCGCATGATCGCCCCAAGCGCGGTGCGCAGCCGCGCGGCGATTTCATATTGCCGGTGCCGCTTGTCGATGAAGATGAGGGCGATGTCTGGCCGGGCGGCGCGCATTTCCTCGACGTGCTCGGCTGGATCGGCGTCGATGACGCGAAAGGAGATGTTGGGATGACGGGCGGCGATCGCCCTGATCGCTCGCGGAACGACCCGGACGAGCAACGAGGGGATCGCCGTTATCCGCACCTCCCCCTGGATGTCGCCGGAAATGGCTGCGATCTCAAGCCGCGTCCGGCGCCACTCGGCGAGCGTGTTGCGGGTGTGGCGCATCAACTGCTCCCCGGCCGGCGTCAGCCGCACCCCATTGCCGCGCCGCTCGAAGATCGGCACCCCGATTTCCGCCTCGAGCTTCAGGATCTGGCGATTGACCGCGGAGGAGGCGACGTTGAGCTTTTCGGCCGCACGGCGGATCGATCCGACACGGGCGACCTGATCGAGGTAGCGCAAAATGACCGCGTGCATGGCGACCGCGACCCCATTCCGGGTGATGCCGAAAAGGCAGCGCCTATCACGAATCTTTGCGCTTCCCAACAGCGCCCGGCCTCCACTAGGGTTCAATTGCCCTGCCGGCCGCGGCGGCGGCGATGGAGTGCGTTCGATGGCGAAGAGGTTTCTTTCGACACGGCGAAAGCTGCTCAAGGGCGCCGCCGCAACGATCGCCGCCGCCGCCGCGCCTTTGACGATCGGGTCGCCTGGCCTCGCCCAAGCCGGCCTGCAGCCCGTCAACATGCAGCTCGGCTGGATTACCGGCGGCAACCAGATCGGTGAAGTGGTCGCCAAGCGCCTCGGCTTTTTCGAGCAGGAGAAGATCAATTTCGCCATTCAGGCGGGAGGCCCGAACATCGACGGCGTCGCGATCGTCGCCTCCGGCCGGTACGAAGTCGGCCAGGTGTCGTCGAGCCCATCGCTGATGCTTGCCGCCTCGCAGGGCATTCCGGTGACCTGCTTCGCGGTCGGGGCGCAAGAGCATCCTTACGCGTTCTTCTCGCTGCCGCGTGCGCCGATCCGAACGCCGAAGGACATGATCGGACGCAAGATCGGCGTTCAGGCGACCGGGCAGATTCTCCTCGCGGCGCTCCTGCGCAAGAACGGCATCGCCGACAACCAGGTAGAGAAGGTGATCATCGGCTCGGACATGACGCCTCTCATGACCGGCCAGGTCGACGCCGTCACCGGCTGGATCACCAACACGACCGCGCTCAAGGTTCTTGGCCCGGACTATATCGCCTTGCGCCTGTGGGACTGCGGCGTCCGGCTTTACGCGCTCCCTTATTACGCGACGAGCGACACGCTGACCCAAAAGCCGGATGTCCTCGCCGGTTTCCTGCGAGCGGCGGGCCGCGGCTGGGCTTACGCCAAGGCCAACCCCGAGAAGGCGGTCGATCTCCTAATGCAGGAATACCCCAATCTCGTGCGCGCCGACGAACTCGCCGCCGCGCCGATCATGTTCAACGTCGAGTTCACTGCGCGCACCAAGGACCATGGCTGGGGCAGCTTCGATCCGGCGGTCTGGCAGGCGCAGATCGATCAATATGACGAGCTCAAGCAATTCCCGGCCGGCAAGCCCAAGCTCGACCAGGTAATGACGACGAAGATACTCGACATGACGGAAAACGACCGGCCGAGGATTGGCTGAGGAGGCGAGGCCTTGTCCCAGGCGGCACTGAAGCGCACGCCCGAAGCGCCCAAGGCAAGTGAAAGCCCCGCCGTGCGATTGCGCAACGTCACGGTTCGCTTCACGACCGAGCGGGGGGCGGTCACGGCGCTGGACCGCGTCAGCATGACAGTGGCGCGCGGGGGCTTCCTGACCCTGCTTGGCCCTTCTGGCTGCGGGAAGTCGACGCTGCTCAGAGTGGTCTCGGATCTGATCCCGGCCACGTCCGGCGAGGTCGAGGTCATGGGCGCATCGGCGGCGTCGGCGCGGGAGGCGCGCAACATCGGCTTCGTGTTCCAGGACGCTTCGCTGCTCGCGTGGCGGACTGCGCTGGAAAACGTCGAATTGCCGCTCGAAGTCGGCGGCGGCGCCAAGCGTCGCGGCGTCCGCAGTCCGCGTGAGCTTTTGTCGCTGGTCGGCCTCTCCGGCCGTGAGAAGGCCTATCCGCACGAACTGTCTGGCGGCATGCGCCAGCGCGTCGCGATCGCCCGCGCGCTCGTCAACGACCCGAAGCTGCTTCTGATGGATGAGCCTTTCGGGGCGCTCGACGAGATCACTCGCGACCGGCTCAACGTCGAATTGCTGCGGGTCTGGGAGAACACCGGCGCGACGATCCTGTTCGTGACCCATTCGATTTATGAGGCGGCATTCCTCGGACAGCAGGTGCTGCTGATGGCCGCCCGTCCGGGCCGGGTGCGCGAAGTTGTTGACGTGCCGCTGCCGACCCCGCGCGGCGTCGAACAGCGTGAGACGCCTCAATTCGTCGAGCTCACGGCGCATTTGCGCCGCGTGCTGGAGACGTGCTGATGACCGCGCCGGCGATGAGCCAGACCGAAGTCAGCGAGACCTACGTCAGCGACGAAGCGGCGCGGGCCGAATACGTCGCCGCGGCGCGTTCGGCGGCGTGGCGGCGGCGC
Organism: Roseiarcus sp.; assembly: GCA_049584355.1. Classification (GTDB taxonomy): domain Bacteria; phylum Pseudomonadota; class Alphaproteobacteria; order Rhizobiales; family Beijerinckiaceae; genus Roseiarcus. Next base: position 7,750 of record JBAUXQ010000187.1, read on the forward strand.
CTATTGCCGGTCGGAGCGGCGATCCTGCTGCTCGTCCTCTGGGAGCTCGCCGTCGTCGTCTTCCAGGTCAGGCCGTTCATCGCCCCGGCGCCGACGGCGGTCGCGGCGACGCTTTACGCCAAATTCGGTCTCCTGCTCGGCAATCTTGCGCCGACCGCGACCGAAGCGATTCTCGGCTTCGTCATCGGCAACAGCGCCGCGATCGTGATCGCCACCGCTTTCGTCTATCAGCGCACCGCCGAGGAGGCGTTCTTCCCGATCGCGGTGATGGTTCATACCATCCCGGTCATGGCCTATGCGCCGATCCTGGTGCTCCTGCTCGGCAACGGGCTCAGCGCCAAAGTCGCCATCGCCGCGCTCATCTGCTTCTTCCCGACCCTGGTCAATATGACGCGGGGCTTGCGCGCCGTCACCTCGCAGCAAATGGAGCTGATGCGCATCCTTTCGGCTAGCCCAAGCGAAATCTTCTTCAAGCTCAGGCTCAAATGCTCGCTGCCCTATCTGTTCGCGGCGCTCAAGATCGCCGCCGCGACCTCGGTGATCGGCGCCATCGTCGGCGAATGGATCGGCGCAACAACCGGCATCGGCGCGCTCATCATTCAGGCGACCTACAATTTCGATTCGCCGCTCCTCTACGCCACAATCGTCGTCGGCTCCGCCTTCTCGGCGGCGTTCTTCGGCGTGATTTCTTGGCTCGAAAGCCATTTCCTCAAATGGAATGTCGCCGAGAGCGGATGATCGATAGTCGGGCCGCCGTTCGTGAAGGAGTGAAATCATGACCAATCGCGACACGATCACCGAGCCGGCGGGTCAGGTCCCGATCGTGCGGCGCGCCGACCTTGTCGTCGTCGGCGGCGGGCCGGCGGGGATCGCTGCGGCAGTGGCCGGCGCGCGAAGCGGCCTCTCGGTCACGCTTCTCGAACGCTACGCTTACCTCGGCGGCCTCGCCTCGGGCGGCATGGTCCTGGTGCTCGACGACATGTGCAATGGCCCGGAGATCTCGGTGCGCGGCCTGTGCAGCGAGATGGTCGAGCGCATGGAACGGATCGGGCTTTGCGTCGTCCCGCCTGAATCTGAGCGCCGTTCGGACGAAGCGCTATGGCGCAAATGGTCGCGGTGGGGCGTGTTCGACTTTCATTCGCACGTCAAGCCCCAGCCGATCTGCTACGCCGCCGCCTTCGATCCCGACGGCTTCAAGCGCGCGTCCAATTCGATGATTGGCGAAGCGAAAGTCGACCTAAGGCTGCACAGCTGGTTTTCGCGCGCGATCGTCGAGGATGGCTCGATTACCGGGGTCGTCTGCGAGACCAAGAGCGGCAGGCAGGCTATCATGGGCAAGATCGTTGTCGACGCCACCGGCGACCTCGATGTCGCCGCCTCGGCCGGCGCGCCGTTCAGCCACGGCTCCTATATCGTCACCACCGTATTTCGGCTCGGCGGAGTCGACGCCGCTGCGGCCGAGCGGTTCGAATATGAGGAGCCGGGCGCGTTCCGGGCGATCGATCGCGAGGCCAAGAAGATCATCGGCGGCTCATGGGACAAGTGGTGGCTGAAGACGCCCTTGCCCGGGATCGTGTGGTGCAACTGCCCGCACATGACCGGTCTCGACGGAATTGACATCGAAGATCTGACGAGCGCCGATTTCCAGGGCCGCGAACGCATCGCGGCGCTGCTCGCCTACGTTCGCGAGAAGCTGCCCGGCTTCGAGGACGCCTTCGTCGTTGACGTCGCGCCGCAGATCGGGGTGCGCCAGACGCGGCTCTTGGACGGGGTCTACGTGATGACCAAAGACGACGTGATGGGGCGCCGGCATTTCCCAGACAGTGTCGCGCGCGGCCGCGACTACTACACCCCCTATCGGGCGTTGCTGCCGCGCGATGTCGGACGGTTGTTGGTCGCCGGCCGTCATTATTCCGCGACCCCGTCGGCACAACGCAGCTCGCGCGAGATTCCCCCCTGCATGGCGATGGGCGAGGCGGCCGGCGTCGCCGCCGCGCTGGCGTTGGAGGCCCATGTCGCGGTCGACAAGATCGACGTCGCCAGGCTGCAGGCCCGCTTGCGCGCGCAAGGCGCCGATCCGGGCGACCGGCCCGCGGCGAACGCGCAGATCACCATCGCCGCTGAGTAGGATCGAGGATCATGGAGACTTCCGCCACGCAGCCGCTGTCCGGCGTGCGCGTCATCGACTTCACCCAGGTGATGCTCGGACCGAGCGCCACCCAGGTGCTGGCCGATTACGGCGCCGACGTCATCAAGATCGAGCGGCCCGGGGCGGGCGACCTTTCGCGCTCCTCGATCCCCGACGATCCTGACGGTTTGGACAACCCGGTTTTCCGCAGCCTCAACCGCAACAAGCGGTCAATCGCCCTCGATCTGCGCAAGGAGGATGGGAAGGCGATCATTTACGACCTCGTGCGCGGAGCCGATGTCGTCGTGAACAATTTTCGCGCCGGCGTGATGGAGCGCATGGGGTTCGGCCATGACGAACTCGCCAGGATCAATCCGCGCATCATCTGCGCCTTCGGTTCTGGCTTCGGACGAAGCGGGCCGCTAGCCTATAAGGGCGGACAGGACATCCTTGCCCAGGCGCTCTCCGGCGTGATGCGCCGCAAATGCAACGACGACGAGCCGCTTGCCGTCTACGCGACGTCGCTCTGCGACTATACCGCGGGCATGCATCTCGTTCAGGCGATCCTGCTCGCGCTGCTGCAACGTGAAAAGACCG
>JBAUXQ010000188.1:0-4364 GCA_049584355.1 Roseiarcus sp.
CGGCGCGCCGGCGATCCAGCCGCCATTGTCGCCAAAGCCGACCGGGCGAGAAGCGTGCTGGGTTGGAAACCGACGCGCGACAATCTCGACGAGATCGTGCGCCAGGCGCTCGACTGGGAGCGCCGGCTACACAATCGGCGTACAGACGGGTAGTCGAAGCGGCAGATTCGATGAGGCGCCGGCGGGCTTCCCGCGCTATCTCCGCCGCGACCGTTGATCGGCAGCCGGTCGGACTGTCGCCTTTTTGGACTTTACAACCGGCGCGCCAGCGAGTTGATTGGATTCCATCTTCAATTGGGGGAAGCGCATGCGCTCGGCCGATCGGCGAGAATGAGCATGGACGATATTCTCGCAACTGACGGCCTCAGCAAGAGCTTCGGCGACTTCCGCGCGGTGAGCGACGTTTCCCTGCGGGTTAAGCGCGGGACGATCCACGCCCTGATCGGCCCGAACGGCGCCGGCAAGACCACCTGCTTTAACATGCTGACGAAATTCATCGCGCCGACCGGCGGGCGGATCACTTTCAACGGGCGCGACATCACGAGCCTGAGGCCGGCCGACGTGGCGCGGCTCGGCCTCGTCCGCTCGTTCCAGATCTCGGCGGTGTTCCCGCACCTGACCGCGTTCGAGAACATCCGCATCGCGCTGCAACGAAAGCGCGGCGATTCGTTCGACTTCTGGCGCTCCAAGGCGGCCCTCGAGCCGCTCAACCAGCGAGCGCTGGCGCTGCTTGACGACGTCGGGCTAACGTCGTTCGCCAATTCGAAGGCGGGCGAGATTTCCTACGGCCGCAAGCGGGCGCTGGAATTGGCGACGACGCTGGCCGTCGAGCCCGAAATGCTCCTGCTCGATGAGCCGATGGCGGGCATGGGCCACGAGGACATCGATCGCACGGCGGAGCTCATTCGCCGCGTCTCGGCGAACCGCACCATTCTCATGGTCGAGCACAATCTCAAGGTGGTCGCCAACTTGTCGCATCGCATCACCGTCCTGACGCGTGGGCGCGTTCTGGCGGAAGGCGACTATCGCGAGGTGTCAGAGAACGAGGAGGTGAAGCAGGCCTATATGGGAGTGGGGAATGGCTGAAGCGGCGCTCGCTCCGACACCGGCGGCGAGCGGGCCGACTGTGCTCAGCGTCAGAGGCCTGCAGGCCTGGTACAACGAATCGCACATTCTTCACGGGGTCGATCTCGACGTGCGGGAGGGCGAGGTCGTCACCCTGCTCGGACGTAACGGGGCCGGCAAGACGACGACCCTGAAAGCGATCATGGGCATCGTCGGCAAGCGAACCGGATCCGTCCTGTTCGGCGGCAAGGAGCTCATCGACCTCTCGATAGACCGCATCGCCCGCCTTGGCGTCGCCTTCTGTCCGGAGGAACGCGCGATATTCGCCAGTCTGACGGTCAAGGAGAATCTGTTCCTTCCGCCTCAGATTGACAAGTCTGGCGCGATGAGCGCCGAGCGGATCTTCTCGCTCTTTCCCAATCTGAGCGAGCGTCTCGCCAGCGGCGGCGGCAAGCTTTCCGGCGGCGAGCAGCAGATGCTCGCGATCGCGCGAATCCTGCGCACCGGCTCGCGATTCTTGATGCTCGACGAACCGACGGAGGGTCTCGCGCCGGTCATCATTCAGCAAATCGGCCGCACCGTCGCCGAGCTCAAGCGGGAGGGTTTCACGATCCTGCTCGTCGAACAGAATTTCCGTTTCGCCTCGACTTTGGCCGACCGATTTTTCGTCATGGAGCACGGCCGGATCATCGACGCCTTCGCCAGTTCGGAGCTCGCCGGGCGAATGGACAGGCTGCACGAGGCGCTGGGGGTGTGATGATTGTCGCGCGCCGACCCCTCGCCCCAGCCTTCTCCCCCGATGCGGGAGAGGGGGCGCTGCCCTTCTCCCGCTTGCGGGAGAAGGTGGCGGGCGAAGCCCGTCGGATGAGGGCGAGAACCCCATGAACATATTCGGCCACGCCATCAGCATGCCGGAGCTGTACGGCCAGTTGCTGATCGGGCTCATCAACGGCTCTTTTTATGCGCTTTTGAGTCTGGGCCTTGCTGTCATTTTCGGCATGCTCACTATCGTCAACTTCGCCCACGGCGCGTTCTACATGATGGGGGCTTTCGCCGCCTACTTTCTGCTTCAGTACGCGGGTCTCAATTATTGGTGGGCGCTGATCCTCTCCCCGTTGGCGGTTGGCGCCATCGGCGCGATCGTCGAGCGGTTGTTCCTGAAACGCCTCGCCGGCTTCGACCCGCTTTACAGCCTGCTGCTCACTTTCGGTCTGGCGCTCATCATTCAGGGGCTGTTCCAGAATTATTTCGGCGCCTCGGGCCTGCCCTACGCCATCCCCAAGCAGCTCGGCGGCGCTTACAATCTCGGCTTCATGTTCCTGCCGGTCTACCGCGGCTGGGTGATTCTCGCCTCGGCCGTCGTGTGCCTTGCGACCTGGCTCATGATCGAGAAGACCAAGCTCGGCGCCTATTTGCGCGCGGCGACCGAGAACCCGACCATGGTGCGCGCCTTCGGCATCAACGTGCCGCGGATGGTCACGCTGACCTATGGCCTCGGCGTCGCGCTCGCGGCGTTTGCCGGCGTTTTGGCCGCGCCGATCACTCAGGTCCGCCCGGGCATGGGCGCCGACATCATCGCCGTCGTCTTCGCGGTGGTGGTGATCGGCGGCATGGGGTCGATCCTCGGCTCGATCGTGACCGGCTTTGTGCTCGGCGTCGTCGAGGGGCTGACCAAGGTGTTCTATCCCGAGGCGTCGAACACGGTGGTGTTCGTCATCATGGCGATCGTGCTTCTGATCCGCCCGACCGGCCTGTTTGGAAGGGCGGCCTGACATGAACCTCGAAGCCTCCGTCGCCGCGGCCGGTACGACGAGCCGCGATCGCCGCGCCAACGCGATCGCCTTCGCGGTGATGGTGGCGCTGATCGTGATCGCGCCGTTTGTCGCCTACCCGTTCTTCATCATGCAGGCGTTGTGCTTCGCGCTGTTCGCCTGCGCGTTCAATCTCCTGCTCGGCTACGCCAACCTGCTTTCGCTCGGGCATGCGATGTTCCTCGGCCTGGCCGCTTATGTCTGCGCCCACGCCGCGAAAGTGTGGGGATGGGAGCCGGTCTCCGCGATCGCGCTGGGCGTCGCTGCATCCGCAGTGCTCGGCTTCGTCACCGGGGCGCTCGCGATCCGCAGCGTCGGCATTTATTTCGCCATGATCACCGTCGCTTTTTCCCAGATGGTGTTCTTCTTCTGCGTCGAGGCGCCGTTCACCCACGGCGAGGACGGCATCCAGGGAGTGCCGCAGGGCAAGGCGCTCGGGCTCATCGATCTCTCCAATCCGTGGATCCTCTACGTCTTCGTCGCCGTGGTCTTCCTGTTCGGGTTCCTCGCCGTCCAGCGCACGGTCAATTCGCCGTTCGGCGAAATCTTGAAGGCGATCCGCGAGAACGAGCCGCGCGCCGTCTCGCTCGGCTATCGCACGCTCCAGTACAAGCTCGCGGCCTTCGTCCTCTCGGCTGCGATCGCCGGCCTCGCCGGCGCGATGAAGGCGATCGTCGCCCAGAACGCATCGCTGACCGACGTCTCGTTTTCGACCTCGGGCGAGGTCGTGCTGATGACGCTGGTCGGCGGCATGGGCACCTTCTACGGCCCGGTGGTGGGGGCGCTCATCGTCGTCTCGATGCAGAACTATCTCGCCCAGTTCGGCGAATGGGTGACGGTGATCCAGGGCGTGGTCTTCGTCGCCTGCGTGCTGGCGTTCCGCCGCGGCATCGTCGGCGAACTGGCGGCGCGGGCGAAGATTTCGCTTTAGCGACGAACCCAAAGCGCGGCCGCGGAAGCGACAATTGCTTGTGATATTCAGAATGACGTGCTACGGTGGTTCTCTTCGCGTGCAGAATTTTCGTCAGGCGGAAAGGCACCGCCGACGCCGCGCAAATTTTACTTGGACGGAGTGGTGATGGCGCGCGATCGAAATCGGCGACCGCTGCGCTCCCTTTTCGTGGCGCAAGCCATTGAAATGTCAGGATCGGCGGAAGAAAGGTTGATTTGGTTTTTGTTGCGCTGAGCTTGGTTTTCGTTGCTTGGAACTTGGATTTTGTTGCGCCGGATATAGTTTCTGTTGCCCTGGGCTTGGTTTTCCTTGTCCCGAATCGTCGCTGCGATCAGCCGCCTCGCTTCGCGAGCGCCCTTAGGTCGAACGCCGAGTCGGCCGCTTCTTCCGGCGTCAGCGTCTTCGCCGTGCCGATGATGCGTTTGGCGGCGGCGTGGTCACCGGCGCGGTTGACCGACTCGACGACCGCGAGCTTGCCGTCGCGAAAGCCGAAGGTCGAGAACGCCCGCGTCGCCGGATCGCCGCGTACGACCCAT
>JBAUXQ010000189.1:0-7726 GCA_049584355.1 Roseiarcus sp.
CGCCAAGGATGGTGCGCCGGCCGCCGATGACGGCGCCGATAATCACCTGCACCCCGACAGTGACGTCGATGAACGTGCCGACCGACGCCGCGCCGAGATAGAACGCCATCAGCGCCCCGGCGAAACCGGAGAAGAAGGCGCTGACCAGGAACGCCGCGAGCTTGTGCTTGGTGACGTTGAACCCGAGCGCGCCTGCCTGCACCGGGTCCTGGCCGCTCGCCTGGAGGATGAGTCCCACCGGCGAGCGCGAGAGCCCGTAGAGAATCGCGCCGCTCACGGCCATGAAGCCGAGCGCGATCCAGTAATTGACCTTGTCGTCGATCGAAATGACATCCGGCACGGTGAGGCCGATTTCGCCCCCGGTCAGGCTCGCCGCGACGACGACGAAGTTCTGCAAGATCAAGACCGCGACGAGGGTGGTGAGGCCGAAGTAAGGGCCCCGCACCCTCAGCGCCGGCAACGCCAGCACGAGGCCGCCGATCATCGCCGCGGCCACCCCGGCGGCGACGCACAGCGCGATCGGCGGCTGGTAGAGACTGTCGAGGATGCCGGCGGTATAGGCGCCGAGCCCGATCAGGAACGAGGGGCCGAAGTTCACTTCGTTGGCGAAGCCGAACAAGAGGTCCCAGGCCATCGAGAACACGCCGAAATAGTAGGCGATGGTCAAGAGGCCGAGCACGTAGCCCGACACATAGAGCGGCAGGGTCGAGGCGACGAGGACGACGATCAGGCTGATCAGGCCCGGCGGCGAGAGCAGCGCGCGGCGCAGCATGCTACCGCCTCCCCATCAATCCGCGCGGCCGCACGTACATCACCACAACCAGAAGCAGGAGCGCGGGGATCGCGCGATAGGCGGGCGACACGAGATAGGCGGTGAGCGTCTCGAGATAGCCGACGACGTAAGCGGCGATCAGCGAGCCCGAGACGCTGCCGAGGCCGCCCAGCACGACGATCGAGAATGCGCTCGCGGTCAACGGTCCGGCGCTGTAGGACGAGACGCCGAGGAACATGCCGAGCAGCACCCCGGCGACGCCGGCGAGCGCGCCGTAGATCGCCCACACCCCGACATAGACGGTCGAGAGCTCGATCCCCAGCAGGGTGACCCCGCGCGGGTTCATCGACGCGGCGAGCACCGCCTTGCCGGCGAGCGTGCGGTTGACGAACAGCCATAAGCCCCCGATCGTCGCCCAGCAGACGAGCGCGGTGAAGATCTCGTTGGCCGGCGTTCGCACGCCGAGGATCGTGACCACGCCGTCGACGATCGGCAATACCGTCTTGGCGTTGTTGGTGAAGAGCCAGGCGATCGCCTCCTGGATCATGATGCCCCAGAGCAGCGTCGCGGTGAGGATGAAGATTTCCTTCTCCTCCTCGCGCACCGCTCGCGACAATTGCAGCCGCCGGACGACCAAATAGTAGGTCGCGAGCGCCAGCAGCAGCGCGACGACAACGCCGAAGGCGGCGGCGAGATAGGCGCCCGCTCCGAAATTTCCCGACGCGGCCCAGGCGGCGACCGCGGCCGCGACCATGATCGCCCCGTGCGAAAGGTTGAGCACCCCGGTGACGCCGAAGATCAGGGTGAAGCCGGTCGCGCCGAGGGCGTAGAGCGACGAGATCGCGAAGCCGTCGATCAGGATCTGCCAGATGAGCATCTATCGCGGCCGTATCCCCGCTCCCTTTGTGGGGGCGGGCTAGGGTGGGGGGTCGCGCGACGTCTGTCCGGTTGGCGTTTCCCGCAAGGGAGCCTCAGGCGCGATGCGATACGCGCCGAACCAGCGCTTCTTGATTTTGGTCCGGCGCGACCCCCCACCCCGACCCGCGCCCACAAGGGGGGCGGGAGGGCGGAACTCGCGACGCTTCCCCCCGCCATCGGTCAATTGCCGCCGGACGCGATCTTGACGAAAGAGGGGAACTCAAGCTTGCCGTTGGCGAGCGCCGCCGGCCACATGTTGATCTGCTTGCCGTTCTGCCATTGCAGCATCAGGCCGGTGATGAAGCCCTGGCCGGTCTTGAGCCCGTGCACATGGGGATCGCCCTGCGGCAGGAACTCGATCCGGCCGATCGTGCCGACATAATCGGTCTTCTCCATCGCATCGACGAGCTTGTCGCTGTCGAGGCTGCCAGCGCGCTTGATCGCCTCGGCGATGATGTAGACGTCGTCATAGGCGGTATAGCCGCAATACGATGGATCGTTGCCGAATTTCTTCACGAACGCGTCGACGAACGGCAGCGTCTTCGGCGTCACCGCCACGCCTGGACCCGACACGCCCTGATACACCACGCCATCGGTCGCGCCGTTGGTGTCCTTCCAGAACGTCGAATTGGTCGCCTGCGAGGCGATGCCGAACATCGGGATCGGCACCTGCTGGCTTTTCCACTACACGGTCGGCTGGACCCCGACATGCGAGACGCCGGTGATGATCACGTCCGGCTTCTCCCCCTCGATCTTGTTGAAGATCGGGGTGAAGTCGGTGGTGTCGGGCGAGAAGCGGATGTGGTCGAGAACTTTAAGCCCGATCTTCGGCAGGCAGACCTCGTAGCCGGCGTCGAGCGGCGTGGTCCAGGCGGCGTCCTCGCTCATGATCACCGCGGTCTTCATCTTGAGGCCGTCGACCAGCATGTCCTTGGCGGCGTCGCAGACCAGCCCGGAAAGCGCGCCGGAGGTCAGGTAGCCGTGGAAGGTGTATTTGTTGTGCTCATAGTCCTTGGCGATGTTCTGGGTGATGACGTCGGACGCCGCGCCCGGCGTGATGAACACGGTCTTGAGCCGCCCGGCCCACGGTTCGAGCGCCAGCACGACCTCGCTGATGTAGCTCCCGATCACCGCATTGACGTGATCCTCGTTGACGGCGCGCTGGAACGCCCGCACCGATTCGGCCGAGGACGAATGGTTGTCGTAAGAGACGATCTCGATCTTGCGCCCATCGACGCCGCCCTTGGCGTTGATCTCGTCGGCGGCGATCTGCGCGGCTTGCGGGATCGAAGAGCCGGCGACCGCTTGCGCCTCGGCGATCACGCCGATCCTGATCGGCCCCTGGTCCTCGGACCAGGCCGGCGAGGCCAATGCGAGCATGAGAGCGGCCGAAGCCGCGCCGAGCAAGCCTGCTGCGCGCGACGCAGCGATTTGATATCGCGCCATTTATCTTCCTCCCGGAACCTTGACCGGCTTGACCAGTCTGAACGCGCCGCCCCTTCCCGCCAAAGTTGACGTGTTCGCCATCGGTAAGCAAGCCAATTCCTCGCCTTATCTTCCGCGCCTTATCCGGCGCGAGCAGGTCATGGGCCTCGGCCCGCCGGCCCCTCGTCGCGCCAGAGCCGCGCGAGGCTTCACTGTGAACCACAGTTGACAATTCGGGACCGCGGACTATCTTGTTTGATGACCGAAATTCGCAGCACTGGAGTCTTCCTGAAATGGTTGCGCGGATTGCGGGATGCTCGCGCCAGGGCGCGAATCCAGATTCGGATCGATCGCATGTCTCTCGGCAATCCGGGTGATGTGAGTCCGGTCGGCGGGGGCGTCAGTGAACTGCGGATTGATTACGGACCCGGATATCGCGTGTATTTCGCTCGCCGTGGCGCAACGGTCGTTCTGCTCGGCGGCGGCGATAAACAGACCCAGGACAGTGACATCGCAAGAGCCAAGTTTTTGGCGAAGGAGTGGAATGATGGCGCTTGAGACCTCGCTTTGGGATTCGGCGGAGTTGCTTGAAAGCCCCGAGGATATCGCCGCCTATATCGAAGCCGCCTTCGAGGATGGCGATCCTTCGGTGATTACCCACGCCCTGGGCGTCGTCGCCCGCGCCAAGGGCATGTCGCAGGTAGCCCGACAGTCCGGCCTGTCGCGCGAGGCCCTATACAAGGCGCTGACGCCCGACGGCGACCCGAAGCTTTCGACGTTTTTCAGCGTGCTGAAGGCTTTGGGCATGAAGGTCACAGCCCGGGCGGCGTGATCGTTGGCGCGCCCATCGTTGCTCCCCTCTAGAGGTCGGGCGGGGCGCGCCCCACTGCCGCCTCGCCATGTCGCCGGTTTCGAGCGCAGAGCTCGTGCGGCGTCGAGGGCTCCCGCAAATCGATAGCATTTCACACTGTACGGCGCCCGAAGGTGCTCGTCTCTCACTTGGCTCAATTGCCCGGTGTTGAGCCAGACCAGCGCGCCTGTCACACCGGCCGGTCCTCACTCTCAACGCCAAGCATTTCGGCGTCTCGCATGGTCTCCTATCCGCGTATTCCAAGGAAAGACGGCGAATTAGCGAAGCACGGACCTCGCGGATGTTCAGCCGGTGTTCATACGAAATGGCGTTGATTGGCGAACGGGGCCAGCGAGTCTCGAAACAGGGAGGCGTATCAAATGACTGAAGACGTTTCTCGCCGAAAGATGCTGTCACTGCTTGGCTTTGGGGCAGCACTCGGATTCACGCTATCGGCGGCGGTTGGCCGTTAGCAGCTGAAGCACAGACCGTAGCACAAGCCGCGCCCGCCGCCGAGCCAGCCACGCCAGCCACTACGCCCGGCTCGCCCGCTCCGTCCACTGGAACCCGCGGGAGGAACCGGCGGACATCGCGACGCACCACTCGCCATCAGCGACGGGCGGCGCGCCACGGTAAACCTGCTGCGCCCGCCGCACCGGCTGCTCCAGCGCAATAGCGATCCGCGCCGGGCGCTCATGAGGTGCGTGTTCGCGCCAAACAAAAAGGACGAGGGAAGCCCATGCTCTCCTCGTCCGCGAGGGATGTTCGCCAAACAAAGAGTATCAGTGGCTTCGCCCTCTGGGAGATTAGGCCGAAGGCTAGTGCGAACGGACGCACGCGGCTACGGCGCTCGAACCGCGGGGGCACGTTCCGCCTTTATTGGGCCGGATTTGGATCTGGCCTGGATACGCCGGCCACTTTGCCCCGGCCCGTGTTCCCGGCCGCCGCCTAGGCGCCGGCGAGCTGCGCCGGCTCGCGCGCCTCTTCCATCCACCTCGCCAGGTCCTGATCCGCCCGGGCGGAGAGCGCCCGCTTGCGCGCGAGGCCGCGCTCCGGCCCGTGCAGACGCCTGCCCGCCTCATCGGCGCGCGGCTCGGCGATCGGCGGAAACAAGCCGAAGTTGACGTTCATCGGCTGAAACGAGCGCGGGCCCGGGTCGATCGATTCGATGTGGCCGCCGGTGATGTGGTTCAAGAGCGCGCCGATCGCAGTCGTCGGCGGCGGGGGCTTGAGATCGAGGCCAAGCCGCTCGGCGGCGGCGAACCGGCCGGCGATCAGGCCGATCGCCGCGCTCTCGACATAGCCCTCGCAGCCGGTGATTTGGCCGGCGAAGCGAAGGCGTGGGCTCGCCTTCAGCCGCAGCCGGGCGTCGATGAGCCGCGGCGAATTGAGATAGGTGTTGCGGTGCATGCCGCCGAGCCGGGCGAACTCCGCCTGTTGGAGCCCCGGGATCAAACGGAAGATGCGCCCCTGCTCGCCGTATTTGAGCTTGGTCTGGAAGCCGACGATGTTGAACAGGGTGCCGAGCGCATTGTCCTGCCGGAGCTGGACGACCGCGTAGGGCTTGACCTTGGGATCATGGGCGTTGGTGAGGCCGAACGGCTTCATCGGCCCATGGCGCAGCGTCTCGCGGCCGCGCTCGGCCATCACTTCGATCGGCAGGCAGCCGTCGAAATAGGGCGTGCCCTCGAATTCGCGAAATTCGGTCTTTTCCGCCTCGAGAAGCGCGTCGATGAAGGTCTCGTACTGGTCGCGGGTCATCGGGCAGTTGACGTAAGCCTCGGCGCCGCCGCTCGGCCCTTCCTTGTCGTAGCGCGACTGCATCCACGCCACGCCCATGTCGATCGAGTGGCGATGCACGATCGGCGCGATCGCGTCGAAGAAGGCGAGCGCGCCCTCGCCGGTCAGCCGCCCGATCGCCTCGGCCAGCGCTTCGGAGGTGAGCGGCCCGGTGGCGACGATGACATTGTCCCAGTCGTCGGGCGGCAGGCCGGCGATCTCATCGCGCTCGATGGCTATGAGAGGATGGCCGAGAATGGCCGCTTCGACGCCGTGCGAGAAGCCGTCGCGGTCGACCGCGAGCGCGCCCCCGGCCGGCACCTGATGCGCGTCGGCGTTCTTGAGGACGATTGAACCAAGCGCACGCATCTCGCGATGCAGGATCCCGACGGCGTTCGTCGAGGCGTCGTCGGAACGGAACGAATTCGAGCAGACGAGCTCAGCCAGACGCGAAGTTCGGTGCGCGGCAGTCGCGCGGTTGGGCCGCATTTCGTGCAGCACGACCGGAACGCCGCGCTCCGCCGCCTGCCATGCGGCCTCCGAGCCGGCCAGTCCGCCGCCGATGATGTGGATGGGACGCATGGGCGAGCTTGTCACAAAGCTCCAGGCCAGCGTCAACTTGCTTTTCAGGCGTCGTCAGGGAAGGAATGCCGCCTTCGAGCCCCCGCCCGAGGGCCGACGCGCCGCTTCATGCGGCGCGTCCCGGCTGGTCAGAACGTCGCGATCAGGCCGCGGCGGGCTTGCTCGCGACCGAACGGCGCACGATATCTTCGATGTCGCCGCGGCGAATGCCGATGTCGCTTAGCTCGCGATCCGAGAGCTGCGACAGTTCACGCACCGCCTCGCGATACCGGCGCCAAGCGTTCAGCTTCTCCGAAATCGTCTTGAGAGGACTCATTTTCTTACTCCAATTCTGGCAGGCGCCTTGCCTACCGCAGTGCAACATAATGTCAGCCGGCACGGAGCAGTAGCCCTAGCATCCGAAACTCAGCCATGCGATTTTTGCATTCATATTTGCAGAATGATGCGAATTAGACGCCGAAAGCCGCGAGAATTACAGACAAGTAAGTGCTGCGGACGGCTAGTCTCGGGGTCCAAAGGCCAGGGGAGATATTAATTCGGCTTTACATATGTGATGCCATCATGGCTAAATCTTGATGCGGCGCCACAAACCGATCGGCGCACGGATCGCGGAGCCGCTCCCGGAGCATTCGCCGTTTCCCGTCGCGCGCCGAACAACTACAGTGCCGCGAGCGCGCTTGATTTCGCCACCGCGAGCGGCGAGACAATCAACGTCGCGGGCCTTTTCGGCCCGGCCAAGGAGCGTCCAATGGATAACCTGATAGCGCGCGTCGCCGGGGCGGCGGATATCACCCCGGAGGTCGCGCGCAAGGCGGTCGCCCTGATCGGCGATTTCATCCAGCGCGAGGCGCCCGAGGAGGCCGTCCGGGATCTGTTCGAAAAGGCGCCCGCCTTTCCGGCGATCATCGCCTCGATCGCCCACACCGGCGGCGAAGGCATGGGCGGAGGCCTCAAGGGCCTGATGGGCGTCTCCGCCGGGGCCATGGGCGGGGGCGGGCTGATGGCGCTCGGCGCCGAACTGATGGGCCTCGGCCTCGGAATGGAGCAGATCCAGGCGGTCGGCAAGGAAGTCTTCGGCTACGCGCGCGAAGTCGCGGGCGATCAAGTCGTGGGCGAAATCTCCGCCTCGATTCCCGGGCTATCCCAGTTCATCTAGCGGAGGTCGGCGTTGGGCGCGGCTTCGAGCCTTTTTCCTGCTGCCACCGAAGCCGATTGGCGCAGGGCCGCCGAAGCGGCCCTTCATGGCGCGAGCCTCGAGACGCTTGCCTCCCACACCGCGGACGGCATCCGGATCGAGCCCGTCTATCGACCGGCGGACGGCCCGAGGGCGCTTGGACGCGACGGGCCGTGGCGCGTTGTCGCGCGCCTTGACCATCCCGACCCCGGCGAGGCCAACGCCC
>JBAUXQ010000190.1:0-3118 GCA_049584355.1 Roseiarcus sp.
CTGATGATGCGCGAGGGCCTGCTCAAGGAGAACATCGATGGCGAGGCGCTCGACTGGGCGCACCAGCGGCTTCTGGGGCGCTCAGAGCAGCGCAAGATCCTGATGATGATCTCCGACGGCGCGCCGGTCGACGATTCGACGCTGTCGGTCAATCCAGGCAACTATCTCGAGCGGCACCTGCGCTATGTGATCGAGGAGATCGAGACCCGTTCGCCGGTCGAGCTCATCGCCATCGGCATCGGCCATGACGTGACCCGCTACTATAAGCGCGCGGTGACGATCGTCGACGCCGAGGAATTGGGCGGGGCGATGACGGAGAAGCTGGCGGAGCTCTTCGACGAGAACGCCGAGCCGCCCGAGCCGGTGAGACCCGCGCGGCCGCGGCGGGGACGGAAGGCGGCTTAAGGACGCCCGGTCAGGGACGAGGGCGCGCCTCGGGCTGCCGGCCTTCTTTCAACGCGACCAGAGCCACAGGATGAGCGACAGGACGAGGCTGATCAGAATGCCCGTCGTGATCGGCGCGTAGAAGGTGAAATTGTCGCGTTGGATGTAAATGTCGCCCGGCAATCGCCCGAGCCCGAGCTTGGTGACCCAAGGCCAGAGCAAGCCGATCGAAGCGATGGCGAGACCGACGATGATGAGCGTGCGAGACATGGGCTGTCCAACAAAATCCGCGCACAGTGGGACCGCAATGAGGTAGCACGCTATGTCGCGGGGTCAGCGCCGTCGAGCACTATCGCCCGCGTCGCCTCGAACGGATGGTCGATCAGCGGCTCGACCCGCTCGACGAACGCCAGCGTGTGCGGGAGTTCGGCGTGGATGTCGAAGGCGGCTTCGTCGATCCAGCGCGAGTGGATAAAAAAGAGGCTTGGGTCGCGAAGGGAGCGGAAGGCATTGATCGCGAGGCATCCCGGCTCGGCGCGCGTGGGGGCGAGAACTGCGCTGAGCGCTGCGGCAAGAGCCGCTTCGTCGCCCTCTCGGGCATGAAAGCGGGCGAAGATGAAGAGCTCCATCGAGTGCGTCCACCTCTGGCGCGCCGACCAAATTCTTGCTTCAGGGCGCCCCTCCGCTCACTTCGGCCTGAGGTCGAGGCCGACGCCCTTGTTGACGAACTGCAAGGTGTAGGCGCGCTTATAGTCCGTGCGGGCGTCGATCATCCCGGTCGCGACCATCTTGTCGAAGAAGTCCTTCCACCGCGTGTCGGTCATCGCGCCGATGCCGAGCCTGAGCGCATCGCCCGAATCGACGACGCCGTATTTTTTCATCTCCCGAATCGAAAAGGCGATCTGGTCGTCGGAAATGTCGGGGTTGTCGGTCTTGATGAGTTCGTTGGCCTTGGAATTGTCGCCATAGAGATAGTGGTACCAGCCGATCGCGGAGGCGTCGACGAACCGCTGCACCAGATCGGGATTCTTGTCGACGATTTCGTTGCGGGTCACGATCAGCGTCGAATAGGTGTCGTAGCCGTAGTCCGAGAGCAGGAAGACGTTCGGCTTGAAGCCGCCTTGCCTTTCGATCTCGTACGGCTCGGCGGTCACGTAACCCTGCTGGATCGCCATCTTGTTCTTCATGAACGGGGCGGAATTGAAATTATAGGGCCTGATGTTGTCATCACTGAAGCCGTACGCGATCCGCAGCCAGGCGTAGAAGGTGTTGATCGCGCCCGCGCCAACGTAATCGGGACCCGCCGCCGGCAAGTCCGCCCACTTATCGAGCCCGACGCCTGGGTGCGACATCAGGATTTGCGGCGACTTCTGAAACTCCGCGGCGACCGCAATGAGCGGCAGCTTTGCCTCGGCCGAGAGGTAATTGCCGATCATGTCGCCGCCCATGAAGAATTCGAGCTTGCCGAACAGAAGCATGAGGCCGCCGTTCGACTGCGGGCCGCCCGGCACGATCGTCACGTCGAGGCCGTATTTCGCATAAGTGCCGTCGGCCGCGGCCTCAAAGAAGCCGCCGGCCGCCGGATCAGCGAGCCAGTTGGTGCCGAACCTGACCTTGTCGAGGGCGAGCGCCGGCTCGGCCAAGGCGATCATTCCGGCCAGAGCCGCAAGTGTTGCAAGCCGCATGCGACACGCCCCCAGAACGGGCCTCGGCCCAGCGGAGCGCGAAGCGCGCCCGCCCGCCATTCTAGCGCGCCGATGAAAAGCGGCCAATGCAGGTAGAGCGAAAAGCTCGGCATCCGTTGTCAGCGGATCAGTCCCGCCGCGGGGCCATCTCACCGGGCCCCTCATCGCGCGGCGCATCGCCCCATTCGGAGATAGCTTGCGACGTCAGGTCGTAGACAAACGTGGCGTCTTCGCCCGGCAGATAGGACGCCTCGATGTGGTAGGAGAGGAATTCGAGCGCGTAGGAGGCGCCGATGTCGTGCTCGTAGCGGCGCCGCGCGTCGGTCCTCATTTGCCTGACGGCGAACTTTCGGGTCCGCACATCGCAGTCCTTGACCGGACCGAATCTTTTCACCCAGTCGTTGAACAGATGATTCAGCCCGCGGCCGAAGCGCTCGGCCTGCTCGTCGCCGAGATCATCGGCCCATCGGGTCGCGTTCGCGAACTGCCGCTTGAGTTGCGCCCCACGCGCTTGCCTCCAGCGAGCCTTCAGGTTTCCGAACATGGCTGTGACTGCGGCGCGGATCCCAATTTCCATTGAAGACCGCTTGTCACGGTCCCTCCCTCTTTCCGTCGGACAAGGGAGTATCGCGGGCCTCCGAAAGGCCTCCGCTTCCCGCCGATCGCGACAAAATAGCCGCGACCCGGGCAGAGAGTTCATCGAGCGCAAACGGCTTTCGCAAAATCTCCATGCCGTCCGCGAGCCGAGCGGCGTCGAGCGCAGTCCCCGCGTAGCCGGTGATGAACAGAACCGGCAGGTCGGGCATTGTCGCACGGGCCGCGTCCGCGAGTTGCCGGCCGCTCAAGCCAGGAAGCCCGACGTCGGTGATGAGAAGGTCGAAATGACGCGTTTGATCGATGAGACGCAATCCCTCATCCCCGTCAAAACCTTCGATCACCTGGCATCCCATGTTCGCAAGGACTTCGACGATCTGAGCGCGCACGTCGGCTTGATCTTCAACCACCAGAACGACGCCGCGGGCTGAAGACGGGGTCGTCGACGTTCCGAC
>JBAUXQ010000191.1:0-6684 GCA_049584355.1 Roseiarcus sp.
ATCCTCGAAATGAACGTCGACAGCTATCGGCGAAAGGAAGCCGTCGACAACGCCCGTGGACCCGGACGCCCGCCGACGCGCGCGACAATCAAGGGATCATCCTGATCGTCGCTCCGCGACAATCAAACCATCTCTCGACAAAATAGCGCTTGCGTTATCGTCGCGCCGCGACAATCATCACCTCGCCGCGACCGCCAAAATGGCCATCCTGATTGTCGCTGCTTTCCCATCCAGATTGTCGCGCTACACCGAGGTCGAAGGCGCCGCGGTCCATCAACTGGGCGATCGGCACATCGGCCTTCTCGGCGCGCAAAATGCGGGCCGTTTTGTTGATCGTGCGGATGCGCGCTTCGACGCGGCCCAATTCCTCAGCCGCCACCAGGTCCGTCTTGTTCAGGACGATCACATCGGCGAATGCGACCTGCTCCTCCGCCTCATGGCTATCCACGAGCCGCTGAAGCAGGTGCTTCGCGTCCACCACGGTCACGATCGCATCGAGCCGCGAATTGCTTTTGACGTCATCGTCGACAAAAAACGTCTGGGCGACCGGGGCAGGGTCGGCAAGCCCGGTCGTCTCGACGATGATGCCATCAAGCTTTCCCTTGCGCTTCATCAGCCCCTCGATGATGCGGATCAGGTCGCCGCGCACGGTGCAGCATATGCACCCATTGTTCATCTCGAAGACTTCCTCATCGGCGCCGACGACAAGGTCGTTGTCCACGCCGAGCTCGCCGAATTCGTTGATGATCACCGCATATTTCTTGCCGTGGTTCTCAGACAGAATGCGGTTGAGCAGGGTTGTCTTGCCGGCGCCGAGATAGCCGGTCAGGACGGTCACCGGGATTTGCGAGGGTGGGGGCGACGCGGTCAGTGACATGGCGGTCTCCTAAGCTAAGGGCGGGCGTTACGAGGAATGCAGTATGTTATAACATATTAGCTTGCCGCTCACAATATTCCGAGCGCGGTGATCAAGAAGCTCGTTGGCCAGCCGGTGTAGAAGGCCAGCGTCGTTTCTCCCAAGGCTTCTGCGAGCGCGGGCTCGGCGGAGAGCGCTACGGCGGGCGGCGGGACACTGAGCTTGTCGCCCCGCGCCCCGCTACCTTGACCGCCGGAATTTGCGATACGCCGTGGATCTGAGCCCACGCCCATGTCCGCCCTATCACGTAAGTGAGCGCGCTCAGGCCGCCGACAAAAAATCCGATCGGCCAATCGGAAGCGAAGGAGAGCATGATCGACGCCCAAACCGTCACGATTGCTATCGCGGCTGAAAGCAGCATTGCAGCCAGTGGCCGGTCGGTCAGTGTGCGGGCGGCGGAGGCCGGACCCACCATCAGGCTGAACACCAAAAGCGCGCCCACAACGGGCAACGCCATCGCCGTGGCGATCGCCACGACAGCCAGGAACAGAACCTCCATCACATGGGCCGACACGCCCATCGCCTCCCCGAGTTCAGGCGAGACGGAGCTCAAGAGCAGCGGGCGGAACAGCGCCACGATCAGGGCGATCGAGAGCGCGCTGAGTGCGGCGACCGGCCCGAGATCCGCAGCGCCGACCCCGAGCGTCTCGCCGAACAGCAGAGCGTAGACGGCCTGGAAGTACTCGGTGGTCCAGCTCAGGAACAGGGCGCCGAGCCCAAGCAGCATGACAAGCGATAGGGCCGTCGCAACGTCGCGGCGTCCGCGCCGCCCGAGCTGGCTGATTCCGGCGACGCCAAAGCCGGAGAAGGCGAGCAGGCCAACCAGCGGATCGATGCCGAGCAGATTGGCCGCGGCGGCGCCAGGAAACGCGCTAAGCGGCAGCGCGTGAGCCGCAAAAGACGCGCCACGGATCACGACGAAGAACCCGACCATCCCTGCGACGCCTGCGACCAGCGTGGCGGCGATCCAGGTATTGATCATGAAGTCGTCGAACATCGGCTTCTGCCTCACCCGGCGTGCGTCGCGGCGCCCGCCGCGAGCGGCTCCAGGCGCCTTCGGCCACGCCCTGTCTCCGCGACGACGGCATGGGCCACGAAGATGAGCGCAACGATGCAGAAGCTGACCGGCCAGCCGTGACCGCCGCTCCACTCGTAGCTGTCGTACGCGAGCAGGATTCCGCCCCAGGTCGCCACAACGCCGATCGCGGCGGACAGGAGGATCGCCACCCCAGGCCGCTTGGCAAGGTGCAGCGCGGTCGCGGCTGGGCCGATCAGGAGCGCCGTTGACAGTATGGCGCCGACGGTTACGGCCGAAAGAGCGACGGCCAGCGCCACCACGATCAGGTACAGCAGTCCGATTAGGCGCACCGGCACGCCTTGCACCGCCGCAAGGTCCGGATCGACCGAGCACAGTAGCAAAGGCCGATACAGGGCGCCGATCGCCAAGAGGGCGCCGATCCCCACGGCGACCGCGAGCGGGACGATCGAGGCGGAAATCGCGAACATCGACCCGAACATCACGGTGACGGCGGCGCCCGTTGTGCTGCTGGTCGTCACGTCCAGGTAAAGCAGCAGAGCCGCGAGGCCGAGACCGGCGCCGGTAACGATGCCCGTCACCAAGTCGCGCTCGCTTGCGCGGTCCACGCGAAGCAGTTCCATGCTCGTCGCCACAAGCACGCTCATAAGGAGGAACCCGGCCAGCGGGTTGATCCCGAGCAGAAGCGCGGCGGCGCCTCCGGCGCTGCTGACGTCGGCCAGGGCGTGACCCGCGAAGGATTGCCCCCGGATCACGGTGAACACCCCGACCACCCCTGAGACGACGGCGGCCGCGCCTCCGATCACGACCGCCGTGCGCACCGGCTCGCTGGTGAAGAACCCTGGCTCGACCACGAGCGAAAGCAGCGCCGCCATGCCGATCAGGGAATCTGAGTCACGTGAACCGGGTCACGCTCGATCGCCGCCGCGTCATATTCGCCCTCCGCGGCGACAACCAGGATACGGCCGTGCACACGGACGACATCGATATGGTAGCCGTAAAGGCGGCTCAGCACTTCGGTGCGGACGACCGCGTCTGCGCTGCCGGTCGCCGCCCGGCCGTGGGCGAGATAGACGATGCGGTCCATCGCGGAAAGCAGCGGGTTCATGTCGTGTGCGGAGAGCAGCACAGTGGTGTGGAACTCGTGCGACACGCGGCGCAGAAGGGCGACGATCCCGGCGACGCTGCGGAGGTCCAGATTAGCGAGCGGTTCGTCAAGCAGGAGCAGGCGCGGCCGCCGGATCAGGGCATGCGCGATCAGCACCCGTTGCTGCTCGCCGCCGGAGAGGCTGCCGATCCGCTGATCGGCGAACGGCGCCGCCTCCACAGCTTCGAGCATCTCATCGACCTTCCGGCGGCGCCCCCTCGACGGCAGCGGCACGCCCAACCGATTGCCGTCGAGGCCCAGCGCAACGAGATCGCGCGCCCGCATCGGCATGTAGGGATCGAGCACGAATTTCTGCGGCACGTAGCCGACCGAGGCCCGACCGCCGCCGCCATCGATGGTCACACTGCCGCTCGTGGGCGTGATGAAGCCGAGGATCGTGCGCAACAGCGTCGTCTTTCCCGACCCGTTGGCGCCGATCAGCCCGCAGAACTCGCCCGCGTTCAACGCGAAGTCGATATCCTCGAGAATGCACCGGCCGGAGAGCGAGACGCTCGCCTGACGGACTGCGAGAACCTCGCTCCTTGCCAGCACGGCGCTCAGTGTCCCTTCTGCAGCGACTCGGTCGACACCCCGTTCGTGACCGCTTTCTCGAGAGCGGCGACCTCAGCCATCATCCACGACTGATAGGTGTAGCCAGGCGCGGGCATCGTCTCGTAGACTCCGACAACAGGAATACCCGCCTTCTTCGACGCATCGAGGAAGGTTTTGGTCAGGGCGTCCGTCACCTGCTGGTTGTAGGCGAACACCTTCACCTTTTTGTCGGCGAACAGGCCATTCTGGGTGGTGACGTCCTGCGGCGACGGGTCGGTGCCGTCCATGATCGCCTTTTGTAGGCTGAAGGGCGTCAGGATGTCGAACCCCATCGCCTCCAGCAGATAGTTGGCGACCGGCTCGGTGGCGGCGATCGGGGTCTTGTCATGCTTCGCCTTGAAGGCTGCGATTGCGTCATTCCAGGGCTGGAGCGAGGCGACGAACTTGTCGGCGTTAGCCTTGAAATACGCCGCCTGCGCCGGTTGCAGCCCGGAGAGCTCGTCGGCGACCGCCTTGGCGACGGCCGGCATCGTCTTCGGGTCGTACCAAAGATGCGGATTTGGCGTGTCGTCCGGCAGGCCCAGCAGCTTCTGGACATTGATCACCTTGCGATTGGGTCGCTGTGAAGCGGACATGATCTTGTCCGCCCAGCTGTCGTAGCCGACGCCGTTTTCCACGATGAGCTGAGCTGCGGCGATTTGCTGTGCGATCTTGGGACTGGCCTCGAAAGTGTGCGGGTCGGTGTTCGGATCGCTCTCTATCGACTGAACCCTGATGTATGTCCCGCCGATCTGGGAAATGACGTCGGCGTATTCGTTTTCCACGCCAATCGCATTGATCGCCGCCACTGCGGGGGCGGTAGAGCCGGCAGCCAGAGCGGACGCGAGCATTGCCGAGAAAAGGAACTGTTTCACTTTTGGGTTCTCCCTCACGAGTGCGGTCACGAAGGATCGGCGAGAGCGGGCGCGGCGAGCCCGCAAACCACCACGGCCGCAAGCCAATAAAGCTTGTTGATCATGGGAACGGCCTCCGTCGATTGAGCGCCAGATCCAGCGCGATCGGCACTGTTATGTTATACCCTATGGGTAGGCAAGCCCAATTTGCAATCTTATATCATTTCGAGACTTCGACCGTGATATGATGGAAGACGCGATGAGGAAAAAGGCAGCATCGAAAGGGAACTCGGCCCGCGAGCCGACGGCCATCGGCTGGCAGGGGCAGGTCGAGAACGCCTGCGCGCAGCGGGGCTTGCATCTGACCCCGTTGCGGGGCCAGGTTCTGGCCATCCTGGCCGAAAGCTCGGGTCCCCTCGGGGCCTATGCGATCATCGACCAGCTTTCGCGGCGCGAGCGCAAACCGATCGCGCCGCCGACAGTCTACCGCACGCTCGATTTTTTTCTCGACCATGGATTCGTCTATAAGATCGAGAGCCGCAACGCCTACGCCCCCTGCGAGCACCTCGGCCACGCCCATCATGGGGTGTTGCTGCTGTGCGACAAGTGCGGACGAAGTAACGAAATCGAAGACATGGGCCTCGATCGGCTATTGCAGACGACCGCAGCGCGCGCTGGCTTTGTCCCGCACCGGCAAATGGTCGAGCTCGTGGGGCTGTGCCGGGATTGCGCGGCTTAGAGGGCGAGGATTATTGCAAGAACGAGAAAAAGGCGAAAATAGCTTGCGATAATCAGAAAGGCGCGCTATGCTTCCTGCTGTCGTCGGGCTGGCGACGCCATCTCGCGGACAAGGCGGGCCTTACCCTGTTTGACTTGGCCGCCTCGTTGATTTGTTGGCGGAGATTGAGAGGGTTGGGTGTCCCGGATACTGGCCTTAAGCCGTTGAAAAGGCTGGATCGGCGGAAGGAAAATGGCCTTGGATTTCGTTTCGCCTGGTTTGGATTTCGTTTCGTTTTCCTTTGATCTCCGCCCGCGTGGATTTGGATTTCCGACCACCGGATTTGGAAACCATTTGGCCGCGCCCGGCCATGCGCGGGGCCGGCGAACGCTTACCCTGGTCCGAGCCGCTTAAGCCATGCGTTGGCCTGCCGCCGGACGTTGGCGGGCGCGGTTCCACCGTAGGAGGTGCGGCTCCCGACCGAGCGTTCGACCCGAAGCACGCTGAACGCTTCTTCGGTGATGCGCGGCTCGGCGCTTTTCATCTCCTCGAGCGTGAGCTTCTCGAGCGCGACGCCGCGCGAGGCCGCGAGCGCGACAATGCGGCCGGTGACGTGGTGAGCTTCGCGGAACGGCAGCTTGAGCGCGCGCGTAAGCCAGTCGGCGAGATCGGTGGCCGTCGCGTAGCCGGCCCCGGCCGCAGCTTTCATCCGCTTGGGGTCGGGCGTCAGATCCTCGACCATACCGGTCATGGCGGCGAGTGAGAGCGCGAGCGTCCGGAACGCGTCGAAGACGCCTTCCTTGTCCTCCTGCATGTCCTTCGCATAGGCGAGCGGCAGGCCCTTCATCACGGTCAAGAGCCCGATCAGCGCGCCGACGATCCGGCCCGTCTTGCCGCGCACGAGCTCGGCCGCGTCGGGATTGCGCTTCTGCGGCATGATCGACGAGCCGGTCGAGAAGGCGTCGGAGAGCCTGACGAACCCGAATTGCGGCGTCGTCCACAAGACGATCTCCTCGGCGAAGCGCGAGAGATGGGTCGCCGCGATCGCTGCGGCGGCGAGCGCCTCAAGCGCAAAGTCGCGGTCGGCGACGCTGTCGAGCGAGTTGGCCGTCGGCCGGTCGAAGCCGAGGGCCCTGGCGGTCATGTCGCGGTCGATCGGGAACGACGTGCCGGCAAGCGCCGCAGCGCCGAGTGGGGATTCGTTGAGACGCTTGCGCGCGTCCTTGAACCGCCCGGCGTCGCGCGCCAGCATCTCGACATAAGCTAAGAGATGATGGCCGAAGGTGACCGGCTGGGCCGATTGCAGATGGGTGAAGCCCGGCATGACCATGGCGGCACTCTCGAGCGCGCGGGCGGCGAGCGCGCGCTGCAATGATTCGATCTGCAAAAGGATCGCGTCGATGGCGTCGCGCACCCAGAGCC
>JBAUXQ010000192.1:0-5760 GCA_049584355.1 Roseiarcus sp.
GAAAACTCAATCGCGACCATCCGACGACAGATCACAGTCGTACTGGCCCGAACCCTCATGCGTTGCCCATGCTGCCAAACAATGCGACCAAAACAACCGTACCGGGAATCGTCGTGACGCAGTAGAATTAGGCGCCGAACCGAAAAATCGGAGGCTCAGGAAGGCCAAGCCGCGTGGTCGACCTGCTCGAACGTCGTGATCACGCCGGAGTCGATCTCGCCACAAAGCTTGTCGAGGAAATCGTACATGTCCGTCTCGAAAGCCGACAGGCTCTCGGCTAGGCTACGAATCTGCGCGAGGGTCATCAACTGTGGCTTCCCGTCCTCCTCATCGAGCCACGAAAACAAGGCGCCGTCGTCCGCAGCATCGGCGGCTAGACTTAGGGTTTTTTGATTGGCTGGATTGCTCACTGTAGGCGGATCGCTCTTGACGAGCGCAGCGTGGACGGTGATTTTCGACCCGTCTGCATCGAGAACCGGATAGGAGCGGACCTGTCGCAGGCGATGGTGCATCTGATCGAGCGCATAGTTGCGTAGCTCGTCGTTCATTGCCCAACCTCAACACAGACCAAGCGCCGCAGCTTTACCACAACGCCGGTTGCCAGAGCTGTTTCTGTCAGACAAGGCTGCGCGTGACGGCGCTTCGTGCTGGTTAGGCGCCCTCTCCCCGGCGGCGCCCGCGTGTCCGACCACGAGCCCCAGATTTGCCCGCTGGCAGCCTTTCCGGCCTTGTGGCGTCATCTTACCGGCCGACCCCGCCAAGCCCGTCCACGGGCCGTTTCTGGTGCGCTGTCGCGTCCGCGTGGGCGTGCTCGTGTCGACGAGTAGACCTGTTTCCTGCACAAAGGTGAAACGTTCCATTTTTTCGCATGGCCCGCCCCTTTGCCGGCGCCCGGACCCGCGCTACGCTCGCGCGCGACAGCAAGGGACAAGCAAGGAACAAAGGCATGGCGAAGATGCGCGCGATGGTCGTCCCGAAAGTCGGGGAGAAGTTCGAGGCGGTGGAGCGCGAGATGCCCGAGCCGGGCGCCGGCGAGATGCGCATCCGCGTGCAGGCCTGCGGCGTCTGCCACAGCGATTCCGTCACCGTCGAGGGCCTTTTTCCCGGCATCCAATATCCGCGCATTCCCGGCCATGAGGTGATCGGCGTCATCGACTCGATTGGACCGGAGGTTCATGGCTGGACAGTCGGGGAGCGCGCCGGCGTCGGCTGGTTCTGCGGCTCTTGCGGCCACTGCCGCCGTTGCCGGCGGGACACGGCCTTCGCCTGCGAGAATGTGCATGGCGCGACCGGCGTCAGCCGCGACGGCGGCTATGCGACCCACATGATCGCCGATGTCTCAGCGGTCGCACACGTGCCTGACGATCTCGACGCAGTGCAGTCCGCGCCGCTGCTCTGCGCGGGCGTCACGACCTTCAATGCGATCCGCCACACGGGCGCGGGCCCGGGCGACCTCGTCGCGGTCCATGGCGTCGGCGGCCTCGGCCACCTGGGCATCCAGTTCGCTGCGAAGCAGGGTTTCCGCACCGTCGCCGTCAATCGCGGCCGGGACAAGGAGGAACTCGCGCGCAAGCTCGGGGCGAGCGACTATATCGACAGCGCGGCCGACGACCCCGCCAAGGCGCTGACCGCCATGGGCGGCGCACGCGCGATCATCGCTACGGTCACTAACGGCGAGGCGATGCAGGCGATCGCCGGCGGCCTCGGGCCCAATGGCGTCATGATGGTGATCGGCGGGGTCGGGCCGCTCACCGTCAATTCCCTCGATCTTCTGATGAAGAGCGCCGCCGTCAGGGGCTGGTACTCCGGAATTGCGCGCGATTCCGAAGACACTCTCGCCTTCTCGAAGATGCAGAACGTCACGTCGATGAACGAAATCTATCCGCTTGCCAAGGCGCAGGAAGCGTACGACCGGATGATGAGCGGCAAGGCGCGGTTCCGCGTGGTCCTCGACATGGGGGCGTGACGCCGCGAGCTACGCCCGGGAGGCACTTGAGCCGGCGCTGCTTGGGCTCCTCGTCCGAGAGTGCCGCGTTCCCGGCCTATCCATGTCGGAGAGGGCGGCCAGGCGATCGCCGGGAACGTCAACGCCCCCACCGAGGGGGTGGGGGGGGCGCAAGAAAGCGGAGGTTCAACCACATGCAATGGCCTATGCACCAGGCGTTGAGATGCCACGCCAAGTCGAAGCGGAGCGGGAAGCCGTGCCGATCGCCAGCCGTGAAAGGGTATAGCGTCTGCCGGATGCACGGCGCAGGCGGCGGCGCCCCAAAGGGCAACCGGAACGGCTTGAAGCATGGCCTCTACTCCGCCGACGCGATCGAGGCGCGGCGTTTCGTCGCGGAGTCGACGAGGCAGGCGCGCGAGCTGGTCAAGACGATCGACTAGCCGGGTCATCGTCGCAGCCTTAGTCGCACGGTCGTGCGATAGTTGTAAGCTACAACGGATCAAGAACTTGTGACCAAACGTAGTGATCCGAGAGACCCGAGCCCTTCCCGAACGGCGTACCCGGGCGGCCGCCACATCAGGCGGAAGACCGCCCAGAAAGGGGAGTTTGACGTCGACGCTACTATCTGGCCCGCGAAACGGGCCTGAGGCCATCGCCACGCTGGCGGCGAATATCGCGCGTGGCAAGCTAGCCGCACCATGAGCGATACAACCAGTACCGGCTCATCGCCAGCCGCGGATCAGGCGCCTAAGACCAAAATCTTCATCTCCTATTCCCGCAAGGACACGGCCTTCGCCGATCAGCTTGAAGAGGCAATGAAGGCGCGCGACTTTGAGGTTTTCATCGATCGCCACGAAATCTCTGCTCTCGAGGAATGGTGGAAGCGTATCGAGACGCTTATCACTCAGGCAGACACAATTGTGTTCGTGCTCAGCCCCGATTCGGTCGGGTCGAAGTTTGCGCTAAAGGAAATCGATTTTGCGGCCTCGCTGAACAAGCGCTTTGCGCCGGTCGTGTGTCGCCGCGTGGACAACGAGGCAGTTCCTGAGGCGCTCGCAAAACTCAACTACATTTTCTTCGACGACGGAGCAAGGTTTGAAGCGAGCGCAGACACGCTCGCTCGGGCGCTGCGCATCGACATTGTCTGGATCAGGCTGCATACGGAATTCGGCGACTCGGCGCGGCAATGGTCCGCGGCGAACCGACCGAATGGATTATTGCTGCGCCCGCCGTTGCTGGAAGAAGCGGAGCGCTGGATCGCGGCAAGACCGGAAGGCGCGCCCGCTCTGACCGAGGAGACGCGTACTTTCATCAGGCAGAGCCGGGAAGCGGCGACGCAGCGGCGTAACATTCTCACCGCCAGCCTTGGCATCGGCCTCATCGTCGCCCTCGGCCTCGCCGGCTACGCGTACTATCAACGAAATCAGGTCCAACGCGAGCTCGATCGCGCTAACCAGGCTCTCGCGGAATCGATCGACAATGATCTCGGCATTGAGATCGACAAGCCGCTCACCGCGCGGCAACGTAACGCATTGTGGAAGCTCGCTGACGCCGATGAGGCGGTGAAGCGAGATTTTGTATGGATCGTCGCGGGCAGCGCCAACGAAATGGTCCGCGCATCCGCCGGACTCCCGAAGCTTCTCCGGGCGATTGGACCGCTATCCCCGGACGAGTTGGGACGACTGCTCCGCGCGGCGATCGACGGGCTTCCAACCTCCACCGATCCTAAATCGCTCAAGGCCCTCGCGGAGGCGCTTCAGGCGCTAGCGCCGAAGCTGACCGACACGCAGGCGAGCCAAGCGCTCGACCCCGTGCTCAGGCAGATCGGCCAAACGACCGACCCCGATGCGCTCGGGGCCCTTGCGCAGGCGCTAAAAGCGCTGCCTGCGAAGCTAACCGACGTCCAGACGAGCCAAGCGCTCGACCCCGTCCTCAGGCAGATCGGCCTGACGACTGATCCCCAGGCGCTTCTGGCCCTCGCGGAGGCGCTTCAGGCGCTGCCGGCGAAGCTGACCAATGAGCAGGCGAGCCGAGCGCTCGACCCCGTCCTCGGGCAGATCGGCCAGACGACCGATCCCGACGCGCTCCAGCTCGTTGCGCCTGCGCTCCAGGCATTGGCGGCGAAAATGACCGACGCCGTAGCGAGCCACGCGCTCGACCCGGTGATCAAGCAGTTCGGCCAGACGACGAATCCCTTTGCTCTCCAGGCCCTCGCGAAGGCGCTTCAGGCGCTGGCGCCGAAGCTGACCGACGCGCAGGCGAGCCAGGCGCTCGATCCCGTGCTCGAGCAGATCGGCCAGATGACCAACCCCTTGGAGGTCCCCGTCCATGTGCAGACGCTCCAGGCGTTGGGGGCGAAGATGACCGACGCGCAGGCGAGCCAGGCGATCGAAACCGTGCTCGAGCAGATCGGCCAGACGACCAACCCCTTGGCGCTTGCGGCTCTCGCGCAGGCGCTCCCGGCGCTGCCTGCGAAGCTAACCGACGCGCAGACGAGCCAGGCGCTCGACCCCGTGCTCAGGCAGATCGGCCTGACGACGGACGCCTTTGCGGTCTGGGTGCTCGCGCAAGCGCTTCCGGCGCTGGCGCCAATATTGACCGAGACGCAGGCGAGCCAAGCGCTCGACCCCGTGCTTAAGAAAATGGAAACGGATACCTTCCGCCCCCTTGTGCTCCAGGTCCTCGCGCAGGCGCTCGGGGCGCTCCCGGCCAAGTTGACCAATGCTCAGGCAAGCCGGGCTCTCGACGCCGTGCTCAAACAAATCAGCGAGACGACCGATCCCGATTCGCTCGGGGGGTTCGCGCAGGCGCTCGGTTCACTCCCGGCGAAGCCGACCGAGGCGCAGATGAGCCAAGCGCTCGACCGTGTGCTCAAGCAGATCGGCCAAACGACCGATCCCACGCTCGACCCCGTGCTTAAACAGATCGGCCAGAGGACCGGGGCCTTTGCGATCTCCCCCCTCGCGCAGGCGCTCCAGGCGCTGGCGCCAAAATTGGCCGAGACGCAGGCGGGGCAGGCCCTATCGGTCGCGGCTTCATCTTTCGCCTGGGCCGCTTCCGATGACAAAGCGACCGAGTGGGCGCGAGCGCTCGCAGCGTTGTCGTCTCGGCTCTCCGATCGAGACGCAACAAAGGAACTGGTCGCGGCCATCGCCTATCCAGTTGCGGCCGGACCCGCGACGGAAGTCCTGCTTGACGCCATCCGCGCCCGAAACCCCGACGCACCTCGAAAAGAGGCCGGAACGGAAACAGGGCTCAAATGGCTGGCGTCAAAATATCCCGAGGGTCTTCGTGCTCCGGCCTGCCCGCCGCCCCAACCCTCCTCGATATCTCTTCTGAAATGTCCAGTCAGCTAGGCGTCGAACTAGGCCGGTGAGGGGGTTTAGCCGTCTGCCGGATGCACGGAGTCGGCGGAGGCGCCCCAAAGGGCAACGGAAACGCCGTGAAGCATGGCCTTTACATCGCCGAAGCGATCGAGGACGCGGCGTATGGTTGCGGAGCTAGATTCTTCGTCAGCTTGCCATCGGCGTCGACATAAAAAATCCAAACGTCCTCGTGAAAAGCCTCTCTGAATTTGCCAACGTCATTGTCATTTAAGCCGTCGACATATAGCTGCATCACACGGACGATCTCGTCGTGATCTTTCGGTGAAGGCTTAGGATTGCTGGAAAATTGGTTGGGATGCACCCTGCCTGAATCGCAACAGGAAGGCGGGCTTTCGGTTGGCGCCGTTGGCCCGCAGGGAGCATCCCGATGGAGAGATTATCCGCCCCGGAGCGTACGCGCGAGGAGCTTCGCGCCTTGATGAACGGAGA
>JBAUXQ010000193.1:0-3019 GCA_049584355.1 Roseiarcus sp.
CCGTAACACGCCAGCGCGCCCGCCTCGCTGAACAGACTCAAGACGCTCGCCCCGAACGCCAGCACGCCAAGTTTGAGCCAGCTTGGCCGCCGTTGGTCGCCGTCCATCTTGAGAGACCACGCGAGACAGACGGCGATCCCCGCCGCGGCGAGCGCGCCCTCCCAGTGCCGAAATTTTCTCATTTCGAGAAACATATTGAGTGGAAGCAGGCAGATCAAAGCGATTGCGCCCAAACGCGCGAGCGGCGCCACGCCCAGTCTCTCGAATGCGGCGTCGAGGGCCAGAATCGTCACGTACACGAACGCAAGCGAAATGCAGGCCAGGAGTATTTCCGCCGCCGGCGTACCCACGCCGAGCCAGCGATAGATCTCTCCAACCAGCAACGGCATTCCCGGAGAAAGATGCGCCGTGAGTCCCGTACCCGGCCCCCAAGCATCCGCAAGTTCGCCGCGGGCGGCGAAAGCGGCGGCAACGTTGAACCCTTCGTCGCTCGTATAGGCCGCTAAGTCTGTGTAAGATAGGTACACGAATCTGAAGACTGCGCCAAGAACCAGAAGCCCAGCTGCATGGCGGAAAAAGAGTCGGCGATCCGTGAGCGCTTCGTTGGCGGATACGACGACGTTAGCGAACCAGGAAGCATTCATCTGGGAAGCGCCCCGTTGTCAGCGATGCGCCCCGTCCAAAACCGGGGGCGGTCGGAGAGAAATGATACTCGACACGCCGGCCTGGCAAAAAGCTCATTCAGTCACTCGATATTTGTTTTTCGATTTCGTTGCCTGGCCAAATTCTAAATTTGATCAGATAAAAGAGAGCTTTTAACCCGTCTCTCCAGTTGATTTTTTTACCTTCTTGATAAGTTCGACCGTAGTATCGTATCCCTGTCTCATAGATACGCCAGTTCCTGTTCAGGGCAATCTGAGCGCTTATCTGGACCTCTATGCCAAAATCGTTGCTAGTGACATTCAAAGTCTGAAGCACTGTACGTGTAAACATCTTGTAACACACCTCTATATCGGTCAGAGTTTGATTATATAGCAGGTTAAACAAAATAGAAATGATTCTGTTGCCTAGGTAGTGATGGTAATATAGCGACCGGTGCGGGTTACCGTAGAAACGTGATCCGTAGACTACATCCGCGACCGAACGAACGCCGACGAGTTCATACATGATCTCCCAGTCCGAGGGGTCGTACTCCAGGTCAGCATCCTGGATCACGATGATATCGCCAGAGCAAATCTTCATTGCCGTTCGGATCGCGCCGCCCTTGCCTTTATTCTTATCGTGAAACACCGCCCGGACGGTGAGCTTGTTCGAGTACTCTGTTGCGGAGACGGGCCTTGGGCTATCGGCGAGAAGTTCAGACTCAGTGGGGACCGGCCCGAAGTGTGTGGTCAACCAATCTCGCGTGCCATCCCGTGAGCCATCATCGACTATGACCAGTTCTTTTTCGATGTCGGGAAGGGCCGCTGCAACGAGCTTAACAATTTCGGCGATGGTGCCAATCTCATTATAGACAGGCATGAGTACCGAAAGCTTCATTCGCAGATTCCGAATCCGTGTGGTCAGTGCGTGATATAGCGCCGACTGATCGGCTCGAACAGCTGATGGCCAGGGCGGTATTTGCCAGCCGCGCGGGCTCGATAGAGCTGATCGAGCGCGCCTCCGTGATCACAAGGATGCTCGTGACCGAAGCGGGGCCCTCTTCGATCGCGCCGCGAAGAACCGACGGCCTGCCCAGGCCCGCGGCCCCCTTCTTTGGGCTCAGGAAATCTCGGCCCGGTGGACGTGGCGGAGAATGAGGGGATATTGGCCAACTGATTTGGCTCCATGCCGCTAAAAGAGCCAGATCAGAAGGGCCAAATCAAATGACACACTTTCCCATTCTTACGATGGAATCGGCGCCTGAACGTTCGAAGCCCGCGCTCAAACAGTTAGAGGCGGCTTTCGGCATGATCCCGAACATCGCCGGCGTCATGGCGAACTCTCCCGTGCTGATCAACAGCCTGGTTGGTCTGTTCGGCAATGTCCACGGCGGCAGTTTCACCGAACCGCAGATCCAGACTGTGCTGCTTACCGACGCGGTGACCAACGAATGCGCGTGGGCGGTTGCATTCCACACGGCGCTGGGCCTCAAGGCGGGCCTTGATCCTGCGGACGTTGAGGCCATTCGCGAGCGCCGTTTGCCGAAGGACGGCAAGCACGCCGCGCTGTCGCTGCTGGCGAAAACCTTGATCGAGAAGCGCGGCCGACTCGACGACCGCGATATCGATCAATTCGTCGCCGCCGGCTTCGGAGAGGATCTCGCGCTCGAGGTCATCGCCATCGTCGCCGCGTCGACGATCACGAACTATACCGGAAGCGTTACCCGAATACCGCTCGAGGCGCCGTTCCAGGCCCATGCCTGGCCGGCCTGACGGCCACCACGCCTGACGACTCTTTGCGAAGCATTAGGTTGCTAAAATCAGAAAACCGTGCTATACGATTCTGATGATCGACATTGACGACAGCCTTTTCGCCCTGCCAGCGGCGCCAGCCCCCGGAGCGGCACGGCGAGCGCCGCGAAGCAATCCAGAGGAACGTAGTGCCCCGACGATTCTGGATTGCTTCGTCGCCATGGCCCGTCGAAAGACCGGCGTCCTTGCGGACGCCCTATGGGCTCCCCGCAATTAACGGCGGCAGTTCAACCTTATGGCATCGGCTCTAAAAGTCAGCGCAACACCTTGAAAAGGTTCAATCTGCGGAAGGAAGTCCAATTTGGTTTTCGTTGTTTTCGGCTTGGATTTCCGATCAATTTTCTTGGATTTCGTTTCGGCCGCCTTTGAATTTGTTGCGCCCGGCTTGGAATTCGTTTTGAGTTAAACACATTGTATTTGCGTTATCTCGGTTAGCCTCGCGCCGGGGCGCCCTGAGGCCGTCTGAGCCGCACGTAGAGCGCGCCCGACCCGCCGTGAGCGCGCCCGGCCTCCTCGAAGCCGAGCACGACCGAACGCAGGTCGAGCTCGCGCAGCCAGTATGGGGC
>JBAUXQ010000194.1:0-5874 GCA_049584355.1 Roseiarcus sp.
GGTGCGGGCCTGGGCCGCTGAGGAACGCCGGCATCGGGTCGCCGGGGTGTGGACATACGATCCGGCAAAACTCCCGCCCGCGCCGGAGAGGCGATCGAATAGGACGCTATTTGCTGCACTGCATTAGTCGCCAATGGCCCTTCGCGTCGCTTCGCCGCGCTGCAGAATTTGGTCGCTATCGGGGCAGCGGACTCTAGCAAACCGACTCCTCGGCAGGTTTATGGGTTCGCGGCCTAGCTGAGCTCCGATAGTACATACTATTTCAAGTAATCCCGACCAGCCGGCCAGCCCCTCACTCCCACTCGATCGTCCCCGGCGGCTTCGACGTCACATCGTAGACGACGCGGTTGACGCCCTTGACCTCGTTGATGATCCGGGTTGCCGTGCGGCCGAGGAAAGCCATGTCGAATGGATAGAAGTCGGCGGTCATGCCGTCGACTGAGGTCACCGCGCGCAGCGCGACCACGCTGTCGTAGGTGCGCCCGTCGCCCATCACGCCGACGGTCCGCACCGGCAAGAGGACGGCGAAAGCCTGCCAGATCTTGTCGTAGAGCCCGGCCTTGCGGATTTCGTCGAGATAGATCGCATCGGCCTGGCGCAGGATGTCGAGCTTCTCGCGCGTGACGGCGCC
Organism: Roseiarcus sp.; assembly: GCA_049584355.1. Lineage (GTDB taxonomy): Bacteria > Pseudomonadota > Alphaproteobacteria > Rhizobiales > Beijerinckiaceae > Roseiarcus. The sequence goes on from JBAUXQ010000194.1 coordinate 632, forward strand.
GGGGCAGCGGACGGCGAGGCCGGGCCCGGGAAACGGGTGGCGGCCGACGAACGCCTCCGGCAGGCCGAGTTCGCGGCCGAGCGCCCGCACCTCGTCCTTGAACAATTCGCGCAACGGCTCGACGAGCTTCATGCGCATGCGCTGAGGCAGGCCGCCGACGTTGTGGTGGCTCTTGATCGTCGCCGATGGCCCGCCGGAGAACGACACGCTCTCGATCACGTCAGGATAGAGCGTGCCCTGGGCGAGAAATTCGACCGGCCCCCGGCCGTCGCTGGCGATCCGGCGCGCTTCGGCGTCGAAGACGTCGATGAACAGCTTGCCGATCGTCTTGCGTTTCGCCTCGGGGTCCTCGACGCCTTCGAGCGCCTGCAAGAATTCGTCGGCCGCGTCGACATGGGCGAGCGGAATGTTGAAATGGCCGCGAAAGAGGCTCACCACCTCGTCCGCTTCGCCAAGCCGCATTAGCCCGTGATCGACGAACACGCATGTCAGCTGATCGCCGATCGCCTCATGGATCAGCACCGCCGCGACCGCCGAATCGACGCCGCCCGACAAGCCGCATATGACCCGCGATTTGCCGACCTTGGCGCGGATGCGCGCGATCTCCTCGTCGCGGAAGGCGGCCATCGTCCAGTCGCCTTTGAGGCCGGAGATCTTGTGCAGGAAATTGCCGATGAGCCTCGCGCCGTCGGGCGTATGAACCACCTCGGGGTGGAACATGGTCGTATAATAGCGGCGCGCCTCGTCCGCGGCGACTGCATAAGGCGCGTTTTCCGACACCGCATAGACGCGGAAGCCCTCCGGTAGGCGCGTCACCCGGTCGCCGTGGCTCATCCACACAGGATAGCGCCCGCCCACTTGCCAGACGCCGTCGAATAGGGCCGAGGGAGCGAGGATTTCGACTTCCGCCCGGCCGAATTCGGCCGCATGCCCGCTCTCGACCTTGCCGCCGAGCTGCTCGCACAGAGTCTGCTGGCCGTAGCAGATGGCGAGGATCGGGACCCCGCTCTTGTAGATCTCCGCCGGCGCGCGCGGGCTTCCCGGCTCCGGAACCGACGCCGGCCCGCCGGAAAGGATCACGGCCCGGGGCTCGAGCCGCGCAAACGCTTCGGCCGCTTTCGTAAACGGATGGATTTCGCAATAGACGCCGGCCTCGCGCACGCGCCGCGCGATCAGCTGCGTGACCTGCGAGCCGAAATCGACGATGAGGACGAGGTCATGACTCATGCGGCTCATGTGGCGGAAAGCGCGCCGAGTCGCAATGGCGCGGATAGAATTCCCGTTCCGCAATTCACTTCGCTCCGATGGGCCGCGCAAGGGCGTCGAAGCTCCGGCGGCGGCGAAGTCACAATGCCGCCGCCGCCTCCTTGATGAGCCTCGCCGTTTCCGCGCGCCCGGCCGCGATCGCCGACCAGCCGCGGGTGACGCTCGTCATCCCTCCGTCGACCACAATGTCCTGGCCGTTGACAAACCCCGACCCGTCGCTGGCGAGAAAAACCGCCGCTTGGGCGATATCGTCCGGAAGCCCCGCTCGCGGGATCGGCTGGACCGCTGCGAAGCGCTCCTTGACCACGCCGGTCACCCGGTCGGCCTTGGAGCCTTCGAGGCCGGCGTTCTTGCCAAAAATTCCGGTCACGATCGCGCCGGGCGAGATACAGTTTACGCGGATGCCCTTTTCGCCCAATTCGGCGGCGGTCGAGCGGGTCAGCGCCTGCACGGCGCCCTTCGAAGCGCTGTAAATATGGGCGGAAATGCCTCCTCGAATACCGGCCACGCTGCCGATATTGATGACGCTTCCCGACCTCTGGGAGATCATGACGGGCGCCGCGTGCTTGATGCCCAGCACGACGCCCCGCACGTTGACCGCCAGGATCTGATCGATGGTCGCGACGTCGATCTCGGTGATGCTGGTCATCGGCGATGGAATGCCGGCGTTATTGACCAGACAATCCATCCGCCCGAACCATTCGACGGTCTTGTCGACCATCGCCCTGACGTCCGCCTCAATCGCTACGTCCGCACGGACGAAACGGACGCCGATCTGTTTCTCGAGCGCGCGACCTTCCTCCTCGCGACGTCCCGTGATCACGACTTTGGCCCCTTCCAAGACGAAGGCCTTAGCGATCCCTTCGCCGATGCCGCTCGTGCCTCCGGTCACAACCGCGATCTTGCCATCCAATGCGCCCATGTCGGCCTCCGATCGGGTGTGGCTTGATCCAGGACGCTTGCCAAACCCGCCTAGCTTAATCGGGTTGCAGCGATGAGCGCGTCAAGCGATTCGGTAAGTCGCCTCGCGCAGACAGGGTCGGCGAGGATATCCTCCGCTGTCACTGTTTTGCCAGTGAGGGAGATCGCCGCGAACGCTTCGGGCGTCAGGCGCGCAGCCATCGTGGATAGGATCTCGCGCAATGACGCCTGCGCATGGAAGGCGCGCGGCGACGTATTGACGAGCGCGACCGGTTTGCCGGCGAAGGTCTCGCTCGCCACCAGCCAATCGAGGGCGTTCTTCAGCGCGCCGGGGAGCCCATGGGCGTATTCGGGGGCGGCGATGACGAGGGCGTCACTCGCGCCGATGAGCGCGCGCAACGTCTCGACCGGTTCGGGCTTGGGTCTGTCTTCGACATCGTCGTCGGGATTGAATGGCGGCAGATCGGCGAGTTCGCGGTAGACGAGTACTTTGACGCCCGCCGGCGCAAGCCGCGCCAGCGCCTCCAGAGCCGCGGTGTTGGTCGAGGCGCGGCGCAGGCTTCCAGAGATGGCCAGCAGTCGCATGAAAACCTTTGCTCGAGGCGCAAACCCGGCAAGACTTGTCGCCGAACGGACGCCACGCCGCTTAAGCCTCGTCGCCCGGCCAAACGACCGGCCGCTCCATAATCTCGGAGTATTCATAAGGGCGACTCACAGGAAACGAGGACAAGGGCAGGCCCGTTTCCGAAGACGCTTCGTCGCGAGCGTCCTCATAGGCCTCGGAAATCGCTTCGTCGAGCAGCGGTTTCAGGCCAGCGTTCTTACGCAATTGGCGCAGAACTCGCCGCCGCTGCTCGCGAATGGACAGCGTCCAGGAACGGCTGCGCCGGTCGCGCTGATGGTCCCACTTCAGGAGGTGGAGCATCACCACGCGTAGCGAGCTTTCCAGCTTGTCGTATTGTTCGTCGCCCACGTCGTCGATCTCCTCCGCGATCGCCGCGGGATCGATCTCCGACAGGCGTCCGGCACGCAACAGTTCGGCCTGCCGGCGCGCCCAGGAATAAAGGTCATGCGCCTTGGAGGGCGCCTCCGCCTTCTCCAAAACCTCGTTCCGGGCCATTTGGCCTCCCTCGCGCCTCAGCTCAGCGCGACGTTGAGCGCGCTCTCCGGCAATTCCTGCCCAAAGCAGCGCTGGTAGAACTCGGCGACCAGGGTCCGCTCGAGTTCGTCGCACTTGTTGAGGAAGGTCAGGCGGAAAGCGAACCCGATATCCTTGAAGATTTCGGCGTTCTCCGCCCAAGTGATGACGGTGCGCGGGCTCATCACGGTCGACAGATCGCCGTTGACGAAAGCGTTGCGCGTCAGATCCGCCACCCGAACCATCTTGTTGACGATGTCGCGTCCGTCTTTGCGCGCCCGGTGCGGGGGCGACTTGGCGAGCACGATGTCGACTTCCTTGTCGTGCGGCAGGTAGTTGAGCGTGGCGACGATCGACCAGCGATCCATCTGGCCCTGATTGATCTGCTGTGTGCCGTGATAGAGCCCCGACGTGTCCCCGAGTCCGACCGTATTGGCGGTAGCGAACAGCCGGAACGCGGGATGGGGACGAATGACCCGGCGCTGATCGAGCAGGGTCAGGCGGCCCGACACTTCCAGCACCCGCTGGATGACGAACATCACGTCCGGACGGCCGGCGTCATATTCGTCGAAACAAAGGGCGATATTGTGCTGGATCGCCCACGGCAGCATGCCGTCGCGGAATTCCGTGACCTGCTTGCCGTCCTTGAGCACGATCGCGTCCTTGCCGACCAGATCGATGCGGGAGACGTGGCTGTCGAGGTTGATGCGCACGCAGGGCCAGTTGAGGCGGGCGGCGGTCTGCTCGATGTGAGTCGACTTCCCGGTGCCGTGATAGCCGGTGATCATCACCCGGCGGTTGTAGGCGAAGCCGGCGAGGATCGCGAGCGTCGTATCGCGGTCGAACAGATAGTCCGGATCGAGATCCGGCACGTGTTCTTCGGCGTGAGAATAAGCCGGCGCTTCCATATCGGAATCGATGCCGAAGAGCTTGCGCACCGATACCCGCGTGTCGGGCAGACCGGGAGCAGCTTCGGATTCCACCAGGGTCTGTATCGAATTCATTGGTCCTCCACGCTCTCCCGCGCGCGGAAAAGAGCGTCATTCTCATACTCGAATTCCGGGCGCGCGCAAAAGCCGGACGTTGCGTCGGACCAATGCCCAGCGCCGCTCCCTTGACCGTCCTCACGCCATCATCGACTCGCCGCGGTGTCGATGGCTCCTGCCTCATCCGCGGTCGGCGGGCCGCCTATTGCGCCAGGAACCCCGATCAGACGAGTTTGTTGGCGCGCAGGTAATTGTAGGCCTGGATGATCTCGCGCAATTTATCTTCCGACGAACGATCGCCGCCGTTGGCGTCCGGATGATGCCGCTTGACCAGATCCTTGTACCGCGCCTTGATCTTCGCCTGGGTGGCGTCGCCGCCGAGGTCAAGCGTCATCAGAGCCTTGATCGCCAAGGCGTTGTATTGCTGCGGCGGCTCGTGCTGCGGCGGCTTGCCGCGCGCTCCGCGCCTCCGCGCGGCGCGGGCCTCGGCGAAAACCGATTCGTCGACCTGATGGCCGGCCGCGGCCGCACGGGCGCCGAGCTTCCAGGTCGGCCGGTGGCCGACCGCGTCGGCCTGGCGAAATTTCGCCATCGAGGCGTCATCCATGCCGCGGAAGTAATCGTAGGAGGCGTTATATTCCCGCACATGATCGCGGCAGAAACTGAAGTATTCGCCCTCGCGCTCGCGGCCCTTGGGCGCGCGGAACACGCCCTCGGCCGCGCAGCCGGGAAAAGAGCACGGGCTCCTCGGCGCCTTTTCCGGCGCGCGCTCGACCGGCTTCACCCGGATCCGGTCGAACAGGCGAGAATTCAAATCCATGCCATGACCTTTATGACCGCCGCCGCTATCGGGCAAGTCCCAAACAATCGCCGCAAGCAAAAGCCTCGCCCCTTTAGCCCGCCGCCTTTGCTAAGATATGTAGGGTCGCGAA
>JBAUXQ010000195.1:0-7012 GCA_049584355.1 Roseiarcus sp.
GAGCGACATCACGTAATGAAAATGCGCAACGACGTAGTACGTGTCGTGCAGATAGCGGTCGATCGCCGCGTTGGCGAGCACGACGCCGGTGACGCCCCCGACGGTGAAGACGAAGACGAAGCCAATCGCCCACAGCATCGGCGGCCTAAGCGAAATCGAACCGCCCCACATCGTCGCCAGCCACGAGAACACCTTCACCCCCGTCGGCACCGCGATCACCATGGTGGCGAAGACGTAATAGCGCTGGGCGTTGAGCGACATGCCCGTGGTGAACATGTGATGGGCCCAGACGGCGAAGCCGAGCACGGCGATCGCCAGCATCGCGTAAACCATGCCGACATAACCGAAGATCGGCTTTTTCGAGAACGTCGCCACGACCTGGCTGATGATGCCGAACCCCGGGATGATGAGGATATAGACCTCCGGATGGCCGAAGAACCAGAACAGATGCTGGAACAGGATCGGGTCGCCGCCGCCCGCGGGGTCGAAGAACGTGGTGTGGAAGTTGCGATCCGTCAGCAGCATGGTCAGCGCGCCCGCCAGCACCGGCAGCGCCAGCAGCAGCAGGACGGCGGTGATCAGCACCGACCACGGGAACAGCGGCATGCGGAACATCGTCATGCCTGGCGCGCGCATATTGATGATCGTGGCGATGAAATTGATCGAGCCGATGATCGAAGAGGCGCCGGCCAGATGCATCGACAAGATGACAAAATCGACCGCCGGACCGGGCGTCCCCACGGTTCCCGACATCGGCGGATAGAGAACCCAGCCGCCGCCGAAGCCCCTCATGCCCGGCGAGCCTTCGGCGAACAGGGAGCACATGAGAAGCGTGAACGACGCCACCAGAAGCCAGAACGAGAGGTTGTTGAGCCTCGGGAACGCCATGTCCGGCGCGCCGATCAGGAGCGGCACCATCCAATTGCCGAACCCGCCCATCATCGCCGGCATCACCATGAAAAAGATCATGATGATGGCGTGGCTGCTGAAGAACACGTTGTACATGTTTTTGGCGGCGTCGATCGACCCGTCGCCGCTCATAATCCACGAAATCAGCGGGAACACGTGCATTCCCGGCTCCATCAGCTCGGCGCGGATGATGATCGAAAGCACCATGCCGATGAGGCCAGCGCAGATGGCGAAGAAGAGATAGAGCGTCCCGATGTCCTTGTGGTTGGTGGAGAACAAAAAACGCCGCCACCCGGTCGGGAGTTCGTGCGCGTGATGAGCCTCCACATCGTGATGGCTGAGGTCGGTGACGGACGCCATGTCTAACGACTCCGGTGCTGAACGATCGGCGGACGCATGACCGCGCCGACCTAAGGATTGACGAGCGGCGCCGCCGCGAGGTCGACGCGGTCCGAGGAGGCGAACTGCTTCTTGGCCTCGACGAGCCAGGCTTGGTAGTCCGACTGGCTGACCACGCGGACGTTGACCGGCATGAACGCGTGGTCGATGCCGCAGATGTTCGAGCATTGCCCGTAGAACATGCCGATCTGATCGGCTTTGAACCAGCTCTTGTTCAGCCGGCCGGGGATCGCGTCGATCTTGATGCCGAACGACGGGACCGAGAACGAGTGGATGACGTCCTGCGAGGTCACGTCGACCTCGATCACCTTGCCGATGGGGACCACCATCTCGTGATCGGCGGTGATGAGCCGCGGCTGGCCGGGCTTAAGGTCCTTGTCTTCGACGTAGAGCGAGTCAAACGAAAAGCCGCCCTCGGATTTTGGATAACCGTAGTTCCAGTGCCACTGCGAGGCCGTGACCTTCAGCGTGAGATCCGGCGTGGGAATGTTGAGCTGGTCCGCGAGCAGCCGGAACGAGGGCACCGCGATGACCACCAGCACCAGCGCCGGCGCGACCGTCCAGGCGAATTCGAGCAGGCCGTTATGGGTCCGCCGCGAGGGCGTCGGATTGGCGGTCTCGTTGAAGCGGTAGACGACATAGATGATGAGCCCCAGCACCAGCAGCGAAATGCCGATCGTCACCGGCAGCAGAATCCAGTTGTGGAACCAGAACATGTCCTCGGCAATTTGGCCGTTGGCGGGGAGAAAGCCGATCCCGCCGGATTTGGGACCGCCGAAAACCTGCGCCTCCGCTTTCGGCGCGACGAGCGCAACCGCGAGCGCCGCGAGGCCCGCCCTGATCGCGTCTGAGCTTACGCGCATACCGACTTTATCTCCGTCACTCTTTCACAAGCGTTCGGCGCGAGCGGCTATCCCGCGCGCCCCCTCGAATCCGCCGCGCCGCAACAATAGACGGCGCGGCGAGACGTTGACAAATGAAAAATTCTTTTCGCCCGTTCAACCGCAAGGTCGACCCGCCCCGATGTGCGGCGAGCGCGGCGGTTTTTTCGCCAATAATGACGCCGATCGACGCATCGCTTTTGGCGGCGTAGACAATTTTATGCTTGGCGGGCCGCCTCGGCGCCCGCAATATGGCATGAAGCCTCCTGGGCCTAGGCTGTCGCGCGCGACGCAGCGCCTGTAAGGTACGCGTCATGGAAATGGAAGATGAGCGGGGCGAATCGTCACAGCGGCCGGTTACGCTCGCGCTGGCTTGCGTGGCGGCCGTCGGCTGGCTGATCGCGGCCGCCGTGTGGTGGCAGTCGTCACAGACCCAGTCTCAGTTGAACGTGTCGCTGACCGCCGCCGAGCGCGCGCGAGAGTCCCTGGCCTCGGACTTGCAAAACCTGCAGAAGACGGCCGGCACCGCCGCCGACCTCAAGAAGCAGGCGGCCGACGCCGAGAAAGCGCTGTCGGACGCCTCGGCCGCAAGGGCCTCGGCGCAAAACGAACTCGCCGATCTGACCAAGCAGATCAGTGACGCCAGACTCGCCATTTCCGGCGCCCAGGAGGAGACGAGCGCCAGAACGCGCGATCTGCAGGCCGTCGACGCCAGGCTCAAGGATGAAACCGACCACGTCGCGGCGATGCAGAGTCAGGACCAGGCCCTTGCGACCGAGCAGTCGCGCCTGCAGGGCGAGGTCGATGCGGCGCACCGGGCTCTGTCCGAGGCCCAGACCGCGACCGCGGCCGCGCAAAAGGAGTTCCAGGCCCTGCAGGGCCAGATCAACGCGGCCGCCACCGAGCTCAACGCCCTCCAGGCTCAGATTCGCGCGGCGAAGCCGGAACCCGGTTCGACGCCGACGAGCCCGAACCCATGACCGGCTAGCCCGACGTCGGCGCGCCATTGGCCTTTGGGAGATTGTGCGGCGCGGCGCCGCGTGTTTAAACATCGAGCGGGCCGGCAGGTTTTGGGGTCGCACCGGGGACAATCGAAACGCGGGAGACTTCATGGATGAGCTCGTCACGACGGACAAACCCGCGCCGCAGGCGGCGGAGCTGCGTCCCTATAGCGTAGCCGAGCTCAAGGCCGCGGTGCTGGCGAAATTGACCTATGCCGTCGGCAAGGCGCCGGAAGTCGCAAGTCGGCGCGACTGGTTTCTCGCCGTCACGTTCGCCACCCGCGACATCGCGGTCGGGCGCTGGCTTGAATCGCTGAACGCCGTTTACGGCGACGGGCGCAAGCGCGTCTATTATCTCTCGCTCGAATTCCTGATCGGGCGCCTGCTGTTCGACGCGATGACCAATCTCGGCATCGCCCAGCCGATGGCGGAGGCGCTCGATCAGCTTGGCGTCAACCTCTCGGATTTGCGCCGGGTCGAGCCCGACGCCGCGCTCGGCAACGGCGGCCTCGGACGTCTCGCCGCCTGTTTCATGGACAGCATGGCGACGCTCTCCATCGCCGCGCATGGCTATGGCATCCGTTACGACAACGGCCTGTTCCGCCAAATCATCCGCGGCGGCTGGCAGCAGGAAACCCCCGAGGACTGGCTGGTCAACGGCAATCCGTGGGAATTCGTCCGCCCCGAATACAATTACGCCATCGGCTTCGGCGGCTGGGTCGAAATGATCCAGGGCGACGATGAGCGCGCCCACCACGTCTGGCATCCGGCCGAGACGGTCGAAGCGGTCGCCTACGACACGCCGATCGTCGGCTGGCGCGGCAGGCACGTCAACACGCTGCGCCTGTGGTCGGCGCGGGCGACCGACCCCCTGAAGCTCGAAGCATTCAACGCCGGCGATTACGTCGGCGCGTTTTCTGAAACCGTGCGGGCGGAAGCGATCTCCAAGGTTCTCTACCCCAGCGACGCGACTCCGGCCGGCCAGGAATTGCGGCTCAGACAGGAGTATTTCTTCGCTTCGGCGTCGCTGCTCGATCTCATCCGCCGCCACATCAAGCAGTGGGGCGACGTGCGCACGCTCGGCCAGCACTCCGCCGTCCAGCTCAATGACACCCATCCGGCGATCGGGATCGCCGAATTGATGCGCATTCTCGTCGACCTCAACAAGGTCGAATGGGACGAGGCGTGGTCGATCACGCAGGCGGTGTTCTCCTACACCAACCACACCCTGCTGCCGGAGGCGCTTGAGACCTGGGCGGTGCCGCTGATGGAGCGGGTGCTGCCCCGCCACATGCAGATCATGTACCTGATCAATGCGGCGCACTTGGACAGCGCGCGGCGGCGCGGCTTCGTCGATCAGGGCCTCTTGGCGTCGATTTCGATGATCGACGAGCACGCCGGCCGGCGGGTAAGAATGGGCAACCTCGCCTTCATCGGCTCGCACAAAATCAACGGCGTCTCGGCGCTCCACACCGACCTGATGCGCAAGACGGTGTTCCATGCCCTTAATACCGTCTATCCCGGCCGCATCACCAACAAGACCAACGGCATCACTTTCCGCCGCTGGCTGATCGAGTGCAATCCGAAGCTCGCCGACATCATTCGCACGATCCTCGGCGAGCGGGGGCTCGACGACTATGGGGCGCTGAAGGGCCTTGCCGCGCACGCCGAAGATCCGGCCGTCCAGGGGCAGGTGGAAGCAGCGCATAAGAGCTGCAAGGCCGCGCTCGCGCGCACTATCGCCGATCAGGTCAACCAGCGCGTCGACCTCGACGCGATGTTCGACGTACAGGTCAAGCGGATCCACGAATACAAGCGCCAGCTGCTCAACATCCTCGAGACGGTTGCACGCTACAACGCCATCCGCGCCAACCCGACGATCGACTTCGCGCCCCGGGTCAAGATCTTCGCCGGCAAGGCGGCCGCGAGCTACACGCAGGCCAAGCTCATCATCAAGCTCGCCATCGACGTCGCCAAGGTCGTCAATTCCGATCCGACCGTACGCGGCCTGCTGAAAGTCGTGTTTCTGCCCAACTATAACGTCTCTCTGGCCGAGATCATCATGCCCGCCGCCGACCTCTCGGAGCAGATCTCGACCGCCGGCATGGAGGCCTCCGGCACCGGCAACATGAAAATGGCGCTCAACGGCGCGCTGACCGTCGGCACCCTCGACGGCGCCAACGTCGAGATGCGCGATCTGGTCGGCGACGACAACATCTTCATCTTCGGGCTCACCGCTGCCGAGGTCGAGGCCTCGCGCGCCCAGGGCATCGATTCGACCGAACGCATCGCCGCCTCCCCGATCCTGCGCGAAGCGCTCGACGAAATCGGCTCCGGCGTGTTCTCGACCGACGACGCGGCGCGTTATCGCGGCCTCGTCGATACGCTGACGCACCACGATTATTTCATGGTCTGCGCCGATTTCGACGCCTATTGGGCGACGCAGATCAAGATCGACGCGGCCTGGCGCGACCGGAGACGATGGATGCGCTCGAGCATCCTCAATACCGCCAACGTCGGCTGGTTCTCATCCGACCGAACAATCTCCGAGTATGCAAAAGAAATCTGGAACGCGCCGTTCGCGCCGATAAGCTGACCGATAGGCCAAACCGTGGCCAGGGAGGACCGAATGCGGGAGGAATGGAGAGCGCCCGACGAGGCGCTCGAAGCCATCGCGGCCGCGCGTAAGTCCGACCCTTTCGCCGTGCTCGGCCCGCACCAGACTCCCGCGGGATGGGTCATCCGGGTGTTCGCGCCCGCGGCGATCTCGGTGCGCGCGCTGACCCGCGACGGCAGGCTGCTGGCCGAATTGCCGCGCCGAAAGGACGATTTTTTCGAGGCGCTGATCCCCTCGGCGAAGGACCGGCCGGCCTATCGGGTCGAAGTCAAAACCGCGCACGGGACCTATTCCTACCTCGACCCCTACGCGTTCGGGCCGGCATTGGGCCCGCTTGACGACTATCTCCTGCACGAAGGCACGCATCGCCAGCTCTACCGCCGGCTCGGCGCCCAGCTCATCAAGCACGAGGGCGTCGACGGCGTGCTGTTCGCCGTCTGGGCGCCAAATGCGTCGCGGGTGTCCGTCGTCGGCGCCTTTAATCAGTGGGACGGACGGCGCAGCCAGATGCGCGCGCGGTTCGACAGCGGCCTGTGGGAGATCTTCATCCCCGAATTGACCGTCGGCGCGGTCTACAAGTTCGAGCTCCTCGGCCCGAACGGAGCGCTGTTGCCGCTCAAGGCCGATCCGTTCGGCTTTGAAGGCGAGCTCCGGCCGATGACCGCCTCGGTCGTCGCCAACAGCGACGACTTCACCTGGACCGACGCCGAGTACATGGCCAAGCGCCGCGAGGGCGAACCACGGCGCAAGCCGATGTCGATCTACGAGGTTCATCTCGGCTCTTGGCGGCGCGGTGAAGGCGGAAGGTTTCTCACCTACGACGAACTGGGCGATCAGCTCATCCCCTACGTTGCGGATATGGGTTACACCCACATCGAGCTTCTGCCGATCAGCGAGCATCCGCTCGACGAATCGTGGGGCTATCAGCCGATCGGCCTGTTTGCCCCGACCCGCCGCTTCGGCGAGCCAGCGGGATTCGCCCGCTTCGTCGATCGGGCGCACGCCGCGGGGCTCGGCGTCATCCTCGACTGGGTCCCGGCCCATTTCCCAACCGATCAACAGGGATTGGCGCGCTTCGACGGCACCGCGCTTTACGAACACGCCGACCCGCGCAAGGGCTTCCAACCGGACTGGAATACCGCGATCTATAATTTCGGCCGCCTCGAGGTCGCGAACTTCCTCTATTGCAACGCGCTCTACTGGGT
>JBAUXQ010000196.1:0-6920 GCA_049584355.1 Roseiarcus sp.
GTTGCGTGAAGCGGCGCAAGACGTCGCCCTTTGCCGACGTACGGGCGGCTCGTTCAGGCCGCACGGCGCCTGCGCTGGCGATACTGGTCGGCGACGACCGCGGCGACGATGACGCCCCCCTTGATGATCTCCTGATAGTGGGCGTCGACGTTGAGAAAGGTAAAGCCCGAGGTCAGGATCCCGAGGATCACTGCGCCGATCACGGTTCCTGTCATCCGGCCGACGCCGCCGGAGAGCGAAGTGCCGCCGATGACGGCTGCGGCGATCGCGTCGAGTTCGAAGCCTACGCCGACGCCTGCCTGGCCGCTGATCGCTCGCGCGGTGTGAACGATGCCCGAGAGTCCGGAGAGCAGTCCCGCGATCATATAGACGAGCACGATATGACGCTCGACGTTGATGCCCGAGACGCGCGCGGCGAGCTGGTTCGCGCCGATCGCGTAGGTGAACTTGCCGTAGCGCGTATAGCGCAGCGCAATGTGGAAAATGAAGGCGACCCCGAGGAAGATGATGACCGGCCACCAGCCGGCGCCGATGGCGGCGAAAGAATCCTCGAGATTGCCGATCGGCTGACCGTTGGTGTACCAGTCGGCGACGCCGCGCGCCGACACCATCATGCCGAGCGTGGCGATGAACGCTGGGATCTTCGTGTAGGCGATCAACCAACCATTGACGAGGCCGGCGAGCAGGCCGCAGAGCAGGCCGGCGGCGACCGGGAAGATCGGATTGAGGCCGGTCAGGCTTGGATAGATCGCATGCGAGTAGCCCTCGATCTGGGCGAGGCTCGCCGCGACCATCGCCGTCATGCCGACGACCGAGCCCGACGACAGATCGATGCCGCCCATGATGATCACTTGCGTGACGCCGACCGCAATGATGCCGATCTCCGCCTCCTGCAGGATCATGATCTTGAGGCGGAGCGGATTGGCGATGAAGCTTTGGCCGACGAAGATCCAGCCGAGCGCCTCGAACAGGAGCATCATGCCGATCATGACGCCGAGGATGCTGAGTTCCGGCGGCAGGCGACGGCGCCCGGCGGAATGAGTCTCGGCCGGCGCTGCGGCGGTGGAGATGTCGGTGGCCACGGTCTTTGGCTCCTGTCGCCTTGCCTCGCGCCGCTATTGCGACGCAAGCTCCATGATCTTGACCTGGGTTGCGTCCTTGCGATCGACGATTCCGGTCATGCGCCCCTCGTGCATGACGAGAACCCGGTCGCTCATGCCGAGCACTTCGGGCATTTCCGACGAGATCATCATCACCGCGACGCCCTGGCCGGCAAGTTCGCTGATGAGCTTATGGATTTCCGCTTTGGCGCCGACGTCGATGCCGCGCGTCGGCTCGTCGAGAATGAGAATGCGCGGCTTTGTCATCAGCCAGCGCGCGATCAGAACTTTCTGCTGATTGCCGCCGGAGAGATTGAGCACTGGCTCCTCGAGATCGGGCGTGCGGACCCTGAGGCGCGCTTTCTGCTGCTGGCAGAGCGCCTCGATCTCGCGCTCCTTGACGAAGCCCGCGCGCGCGTGCCCGCGGCGCAACAACGCGATCTGCATGTTGGCCATGATGTCGAGGACAAGGAAGCAGCCGCTTTCCTTGCGGTCCTCGGTCAGGAACGCCATGCCGGCGTCCATCGCCATGCCCGGGTTCTTGATCGCGATCTCCACGCCGTCGATTGCGATCGTGCCCGAGGTCGCGGGAGTCACGCCGAACAGGGTTTCGGCGACGTTGCTTCGGCCCGAGCCGACGAGACCGGCGAAGCCGAGAATTTCGCCCTTGCGCAGATCGAAGGAAATGTCGCGAAACCGACCTTCCAGGGTGAGATTGCGCACCGACAGCGCGACGTCGCCGATCGGCACGGTTTCCTTGGGAAACATCTGGGTGATCTCACGCCCGACCATCAGCCGGATAATGTCGTCGCGGGTCACGTCGGCGGCCGCATGCTCGCCGACGAAGCGGCCGTCGCGGAACACCGAGACTTCGTCGGCGATCTCGAACAGCTCGTTCATCTTGTGGGTAATGTAGACGATGCCGGTGCCTTGGGCCTTGAGCGTCCTGATGATCTTGAACAGGTGCTCGACCTCGCGGTCGGTCAGCGCCGAGGTTGGCTCGTCCATGATGAGGATGTCGGAATCGTAGCTGACCGCCTTGGCGATCTCGACCATCTGGCGACTGGCGACGGAAAGATCGCGCACCTCGGTTTGCGGATCGATGCCGATGTCGAGCCGGTCGAAAAGCTCCTTCGTCCGCCGACGCATCTCGTCATGGCGCACGAACCCGAGGCCATTCAGGGGTTCGCGGCGAATCCATATGTTCTCCGCAACGGTCATGAAATTCATCAGGTTGAGCTCCTGATGGATCATGGCGATGCCGTAACGGAGCGCGTCGAGCGGCGACGTCAGCTTGATCTCCTGGCCCTTCAGTTTGAAGGAGCCGGAATCGGGTGCGTAGATGCCGGCGATGATCTTCATCAGCGTCGACTTGCCGGCGCCGTTCTCGCCCATCAGCGCGTGGACGTGGCCGCGCTTGAGGCGAAACGAAACGTCGTCGAGCGCCAGCACGCCGGGAAAAGCCTTGCGGACGTTGGCGACCTCGAGCAGATATTCCGCGCCCGGCACGGCCCCGCTTTGCCGGACAATCTCGGCGGTCGACGGACTGATGGTCGCCATGGCGCTTCGTCCCGCTTTATCTCGCAGCGACTCCTGGTTCGCCGGAGCCGCCGCATTCTTCAGTCATGTTACATAACCATTGGGGAGAGCGCCGGAGGTTGGCGACTGGCGCGCCTCCGGCGCTCCTCGCTTTGGGGGATTCGGGATCTCCGATCAGTTCTTCTTCATGAACTGGTCCATGTTGGCCGGCGTCACGAGGACGAAGGGAATATAGACCTTCTTCTCAACCGGCTTGCCTGCCGCGAGCGCCAAAGCGGCGTCGACCGCGCCCTTGCCCTGGCCGGCGGCGTCCTGGAAGACCGTGACCTTGAGATCGCCCGCCTTCATCGAAGCAAGCGCGTCCTGCGTCGCGTCGACGCCGCCGACGATCGCCGTCTTGGTGTCGATGCCGGCCGCTTTCATCGCCTGAAGGGCGCCGATCGCCATTTCATCGTTGTTCGAAACCACCGCGTCGAACTTGAGGCCTTTCGACAGCCAGTTGGTCATCAGGTTCTGCGCCTGGGTGCGGTCCCAGGTCGCGGTCTGCTCGGCAACGATTTTCATCCCGCTGCAGTCGGGGCTCGAGATCACTTCATGGATGTCCTTGGTCCGCTGGACCGCCGCCTGGTTGGAAAGCTGGCCCTCGATCACCAGGATATTGCCCTTTCCGCCAAGCAGCTTGCAGATCTGCTTGGTCTCCAGCGTACCGGATTCAGCTTCGTTCGAGGCGACGAAGGCGGCCTTGGGCCCGAGCTTGTCGACCTCCGCCGGCTCCCGGTTGACATAGACGAGCGGCACGCCAGCGTCGGCGGCGGCCTTGGTGATCGCGGCGGTCGCGCTCGTGTCGACGGGATTGACGATGATCGCGTCAACGCCGTTGGCGATGAAGTTCTGAACCTGGCTCAGCTGCTTCGAGACGTCGTCCTTCGCGTCCTCGATCTGGAGCGTAACGCCCGGCACGGTCTTGGCGTAGTCGCTCATCCCGTTGCGCAGAACAGTGAGAAAGTTGTCGTCGAACTTGTCCATCGAGACGCCAATCTTGGCGGCGAAGGCGGGGCTCGAGAGCACGGTGGCGGCGGCCAGCGCAATCAGGATGCGTTTCATGTCAGTTTCCTCCCGGCGGCGCCAAGACGGCGCCAATTGATTTCACGTGCGCCCCGCAGGCGTCAGCCCTTCCGGCGCGGCGGCGCCCACTCGTGTAACAAACGTTCTAAACAGAATCAAGATCGGAATAAACATTCCAAAATTATTTGGCCATTCCACGCGGACGGAGCGTCTTACACGCCGGGCGAGGGCCCCGGCCACGAGCTCGCGGCCGCCCGCCCGTTCCTCAAACGTTGGTCGGCAGGTAAAGCTCGAACGGGACGAAGACGGGGCTCGGGACCGTCTCCTGAGGCGTCACGATCGCCGCGGCCATCGCAGCCAGCGCGCGTTCCGCGAGCAGCGCTGTCGGGGTCGAGATGACGGCTGTCAGCACGCCGTCGATCAGGCCCGCTCGCGCCGCGGCGGTGAGTTCGTTGCAGACGATCGCCAGGCCGCGGGAGCGCGGTTCGTCGCGGGCGCCGGCGATCACCCCCTCCTTGCCGCCGCCGCAGATATAGAGGCCAACGAGGTCGGGGTGGGTCGCGATCATGTCCTGCGTCGCCGCATAGGCGATGCGCGGGTCCTCGAGATTGACGAGCGGCTCGAGCGGCGTGAATTCGGGCGCGTTCTCCCGCAGATAGGCCCGGAACGAGATTTCCGCCGTCTCCTGGCAGAGAAACCGGTGGCTGCCGACGATGATGCCGACCTTGCCGGGCCGCCTCGCGGCCTTGGCGATGAGCCAGGCCGCCGTGCGTCCTTCCTTGCGGTTATCACGGCCGACGTAAGGGGCGCCGGCCTCGGCCCCGAGCTCGGTGAGGATCGCGAAGGTCGGCACGCCGCGCGCCTTGAGCGTCGCAATCGCGTCGCTGACCCGTGGATGATCGACCGAGACGATCGCGATCGCATGGGCATATTCGCCAAGCCGCAGGAGGCGCTCGGCGACCACCCCGGCCGAAAGGTCGGGCGCGAAATCGACGACAGGCCTAGCGCGAAACTGGGTCAGCGCCAGCGTCGCGGCGGCGAGATCGGCGCCGAACTGGGCATAGAAAGCGTCCTCGCGCTGAAGCAGAAAGGCGAGGGTGCGCTCTGGGACATTCGACCGGAGCCGGCTCTTCAAGAGCGGCGTCCCGTGAAAGCCGATGGCCACGGCGGCGCCGAGCACACGCTCGGCCGTCGGCTCGCGGACGCGGTGGCGCGCGTTCAGCACCCGGTCGACGGTGGCGACGCTGACTCCGGCGGCACGGGCAAGATCGGCGATGGTCGGACGGCTCAGACGAAGGCTCCGCGGCTTGAAATAAATGCAAGACGGGCTCTCGCAATCATGATGGATTCTGATAGAAAATGAAAGTGAGACATTGAGCCGCGGCGCGCTTACGATTAGCCGTTGGTCGGATCGGCGGCCAGGAACCTTTGGCCGTCGGGCAAGGAGGGAACCGATGTCCGCTTTCGTCAGCCGCGACTACAGCCTGGTCGGTCCGGAGGCCGAGAAGGCCGTCGCCGCCGGCCTCGCATCGGCAAAGTGGTATTCGCCGCGGATCACGCGCGCGGAACTCAAGGAGCTGATGCGCCGTGACGATGGCCCGGCGATCCGCGACACGCTGATCTGGTTTGCGGCGCTTATCGTTTCGGGCGGGCTCGGCTGCTGGTTCTGGGGAAGCTGGGCGGCGGTTCCGTTCTTTCTTATCTACGGCGTGCTTTACGGCTCGGCGTCCGACAGCCGATGGCACGAATGCGGCCACCGCACCGCCTTCAAGACCAAATGGATGAACGACGCGGTCTACCAGATCGCCTGCTTCATGATCCTGCGCGAGCCCGAGATTTGGCGCTGGAGCCATACGCGCCACCACACCGACACGGTGATCGTCGGCCGCGATCCGGAGATCATCACGCCCCGCCCGCCGGAGGTTCTGTCGCTCTTTCTCAACATCTTTTCGCTCAAGAACGCCGTGATCTTCTTCCGCAAAGTGTTCCTGCATGCGGCCGGCCGGCTGACGGAGGAGGAAACGACCTTTGTCCCCGCTAGCGAGCGCCCGAAGGTTTATCGAACCGCGCGCATCTACCTGGCGATCTATGCGCTGGTGATCGCCGCCTGCATTTATTTCCGCTCGATTCTGCCGGCGATGTTGATCGGCCTTCCGTCCCTTTACGGCGCCTGGCTCCAGCTCTATTTCGGCTGCACCCAGCATCTCGGTCTCGCCGAGGACGTCCTCGACCACCGGCTCAATTCGCGCACCGTTTACATGAACCCGATCTTCCGGTTCCTCTATTGGAACATGAACTACCACGTCGAGCATCACCTGTTCCCGCTGATTCCCTATCACGCGCTTCCGAAGCTGCACGCGGCGATCAAGGCGGATTGCCCCGAGCCCTATCCGAACACCATCGCCGCCTATCGCGAGATCATCCCGGCGCTGGTGCGCCAGCTGAGGGATCCGACCTATTACGTGCGGCGCGAACTGCCGGGCGGGGCGAGGTCCGCGCCGTTTGGCGCTGCGCCCGCCAGGACCTAAGGAGAGAGGATCGCCCCATGAGCGAGACCTGGATCGACGCCGGCGCCGCCGACCGCATATCACTCGAGGACGTCGCGCCGTTCGAGTATCAGGGGCGCCAGTACGCGCTCTACCGGACCGCGGACGACCGCTATTTCGCCACCGACGGCCTGTGCACGCACGAACAGGTCGAACTCGCCGACGGATTCGTATCGGGCACGATCATCGAATGCCCGATGCACAACGGACGGTTCGACTTCACCACCGGCGAGGCGAAGGGCGCGCCCGCCTGCGTCAATCTCGCGACCTATCCGGTAAAGGTCGAGGGCGGCAGGCTGTTCGTCAACCTCGCCTGACCGTGGGCCATAGGGCGTCCGGAAGGGCGCCCGTCTGCCGACGGGCTATGGGGCGTCCGGAAGGGCGCCCGTCCGCCGACGAGCTGGGGCGTCCGGGAGGACGCCCGTCTGCCGTCGGGCAATGCGCTGATCGGCCCGGTCGGGCCGAAGGAGGAGACGCGATGAAACTTTCCGGGGTTGCGGCGATCGTGACCGGCGGGGGCTCCGGGCTCGGCAGGGCGACGGCGGAGGCGCTCGCCGCCAAGGGCGCGAAGGTCACGGTCTTCGACCTCAATCCCGCAGCCGCGGAAGAGGCGGCCAAGGCGATCGGCGGCCTTGCGGTCGCGGGCGACGTCGCGGACGAAGGCTCCGTG
>JBAUXQ010000197.1:0-1656 GCA_049584355.1 Roseiarcus sp.
GCTTGGCTGTGTGGCTGATATCCCCGGTGTGGATGATGAAGGCGGGTTTGTCCGGCATCGCCAGAACCTTGTCGACCGCGGCGCTCAATGTGGCGCGGGCGTCCGGATTGGCGGGCTTTTCGAAGCCGATGTGGCTGTCGGACATCTGGACGAAGGAAAAGCTTCCCTCCGCCGCGTTGGCCGCGCCGATCAGGCGCGAGGACGGCACGCCGCCGGCGACCGTCCAGACGACGCCGGTCCCGGCCCACAGCATGCACTTCAGGGTCTGCCGGCGGTCAAGGCCGCCGTCGCGTTCGTCCATCATCGGTCTCTCCTTGTTCGGCGAAGGGCGCCGTTCAAGGAGGAGACTCAGAGGAGGGGCGGTTTATTCCCCGGGGCGCGAAAAATCGGAGATTGCGCTTGCGCGACGGGGAGGAAACAGTGGATCGCCGCTAACTCGAGGCCAGGATTATGCCGGTCAAGCCGTTTCCATCGGGCTTTCATACGGAAAACATCAAGGTGGACGGGGCGACGATCTATGTCCGCGTCGGCGGCCAAGGGCCCGCGGTCGTCCTCCTCCATGGCTTCGGCGACACCGGCGACATGTGGGCGCCCGTCGCGGCGGCGCTCGTCGGCCAGCACAAAGTGATCGTTCCCGACTTGCGGGGCATCGGCCTCTCGTCCCATCCAGAGGGCGGATACGAGAAGAAAACGCAAGCGCGCGACGTAGCGCAAGTGATGGACGCGCTGAAGGTCAACAGGGCCGATCTCGTCACCCACGACATCGGCAATATGGTCGGCTATGCGCTTGCCGCGCAGTATCCGGAGCGCGTGGCCAAGTGGGTGGTAATCGATGCGCCTTTGCCGGGCATCGGCCCGTGGGACGAGATCATCAAGAGCCCGATGCTGTGGCATTTCAATTTCCGCGGTCCGGACGTCGAACGGCTGGTCGCGGGCCGCGAGCGCATCTACCTCGATCGGTTCTGGAACGAGCTCTCATTCAAGCCCAAGGCGATCGATGAATCGACCCGGGATCATTACGCCGAGCTCTACGCGCTCCCGGGCGCGATGCATTCGGCCTTCAATCAGTTCGCGGCCTTCAATCAGGATGCCGAAGACAACAAGGCGCTTGCGGCGAAGGGCAAGCTCGCCATGCCAGTGCTGGCGCTCGGTGGAGACCATTCGTTCGGCGCACAGATGGGCGACATTATGCGCCTTGTCGCGTCCAATGTGACGACCGGCGTCATTCGCGACTCCGGCCATTGGGTGATGGAGGAGCAGCCGGGCCAGACGACCGCGGCGATCGTGGAATTCATTGACAAGAAGTAGGACGTCAAGAATCGAACGCATCCGTCAGTCACTGCGCCGCGACGCCGACCTTGAGCAGGCGGTAGGTGATCGCGTCGACCAGGGCCTGGAACGAGGCGTCGATGATGTTGCCCGACACGCCGACCGTCGACCAGGTTTCGCCGTTTCCGTCGCTGAATTCGATCAGGACGCGGGTCACCGCGTCGGTGCCGCCCTGGAACACCCGCACGCGATAGTCGATGAGTTCGAGGTCCTCGATATATTTCTGGTAGACGCCGAGGTCCTTGCGCAGCGCGAGATCGAGCGCGTTGACGGGACCGTTGCCCTCGGCGGCCGAGATCAGCCGCTCCTCGCCGATGCGGATCTTCA
>JBAUXQ010000198.1:0-2772 GCA_049584355.1 Roseiarcus sp.
ACGAGAGCTTCTTCTCGTGGATGAGGATATAGGCGTCCTCGAGCTCGGCCAGCATCTTCTCGGCGTTGGTGATGAAATAGGGCGAGAGATAGCCGCGGTCGAACTGCATGCCCTCGACCACGTCGAGTTCGGTCTCGAGGCTCTTGGCCTCCTCGACCGTGATGACGCCCTCGTTGCCGACCTTCTGCATTGCGTCGGCGATCATCTTGCCGATCGATTTGTCGCCGTTGGCGGCGATCGAGCCGACCTGGGCGACTTCCGACGATTCCTTGATCTTCTTCGAGCGCTTGGCGATGTCCTTGACCGCTTCTGCGACTGCGTGATCGACGCCACGCTTGAGATCCATCGGGTTCATCCCGGCGGCGACGAGCTTCGCGCCTTCGCGCACGATCGCCTGGGCCAGAACGGTAGCGGTCGTGGTGCCGTCGCCGGCGGTGTCGTTGGTCTTCGAGGCCACTTCGCGCACCATCTGGGCGCCCATGTTCTCGAATTTATCGTCGAGCTCGATTTCCTTGGCGACGGTGACGCCGTCCTTGGTGATGCGAGGGGCGCCGAACGACTTGTCGAGAATGACGTTGCGGCCCTTGGGGCCCAGCGTCACCTTGACGGCGTTGGCGAGAATGTCGACGCCGCGCAGCATCTTGTCGCGCGCGTCGGAAGAGAAACGTACGTCCTTGGCAGCCATTGATTTCAATCCTCAGGATTAACGGGTAAGATACTGATTCAGGCGGCTTTCTTCGAGGCGACCGTGCCCTCGATCACGCCCATGATGTCGGACTCCTTCATGATCAGGAGCTCCTCGCCGTCGATCTTGACCTCGGTGCCGCTCCATTTGCCGAACAGCACCTTGTCGCCGGCTTTGACGTCCAGGGGGACGAGCTTGCCGCTTTCGTCACGGGCGCCCGGGCCGGCGGCGATGATCTCGCCTTCTTGCGGCTTCTCCTTGGCGGTATCCGGAATGATGATGCCGCCCTTCGTCTTCTCCTCGCCTTCGAGGCGACGGACGACGACGCGGTCATGCAGGGGACGGAATTTCATGAATGTTTCCTCTTTCGAAATCGCCCGCTCGGGGGCGCGGATATGCATTAGCACTCACCCCGGGCGAGTGCTAGCGGCGATGAAATAGGGACGTCGCACGCCGTCGTCAAGAGCCTGCCGAGGCCAAAAGCGAAGGTGAAATCGGACGATCGGAGGCAGAGCGCGAAACCGCACGCCGCGTTCCCATTCGCAACCTTGGAACGATCCATCGCCCAGCGCGTTGTTATGACTACGAGGGCATGCTGACGAGCATTCGCGCGCCGCAAGTTGATTGCGCAGCGTCGCCAAGCCGACTTGAACAGTGTTCCTCCTGACGGAGCCGCAGTGTTGGACTTTGTTTTAGGACCTGAATTGTGGCCGCTTGGCGCGAATGGTCGCCGCAATGTTCAAACGCACGTATTCGTGACGAGGCCGGAGCTTGCGAGTGGGCGGCGCCGACCTATCTCGGAGGCGACAGGGGCATTCCTCGCGGCGCCTTGCGCCGCACAACTTGAAGGGAGTTCGCCATGACACACGGCGCTCTTCGCGTTTCGGCCATCGCGCTCGGCGCGGCCGCTCTGGTTTCGTTATCGCCGCTCTCCGCCGCCACCGCGGCGACGGTCGTCCATCATCCCGCCCATGCGGTCCACGGCCGGGCCGGGCATGCCTATGGCCGCGTCGCGCGCGCGCACGGCCATCATTACGTATGGCGCAACGGGCATCGCTACGCCTATGGATATGGCTACAACCCCGGCGCGGCCGTCGCTGCGGGACTCGTCGGCGGCGTCCTTGGGGCGGCCGCGGGCTATCCATATGATTGCGGCGGCTATTACGGGTACTACGGGCCGACCTATGGTTCCTGCTCCGGCTACTATGATTCAGGGTACCCGTACTACGGTTACGGCTATGGATGGGGTCCGGGTTACTATGGCGGCTACGGCCACGCCTTCCGCGGCGGCGGCGCTCGCTTCGCGGGCGGAAGCTTCGGCCACGTAGGCGGCTTTGGCGGCGCTCACTTCGCGGGCGGAAGCTTCGGCCACGTAGGCGGCTTTGGCGGCGCTCACTTCGGCGGTGCCCACTTCGCCGGCGGCCACTTCGGCGGCGGCGGCCACTTCCACCGCTAAGCTGACAATCCGGATGAGCTTCGGGCGGCCCCTTCGGCCGCCCGTTCACGTATCGGCGACAAACTCGCCGCATCTTGTTTGATGGACCGAGCCGCTCGGGTGGCTCCGGTCGTCTCGACAAAAACACCGGCGGACCGGAATCGGCGACGCACGGAAGCCGATGCCGTCCTCGGGGCGGCCGGGCGGTCCGCGGCCGTCCGATTCTTATATCCCGACGCCATGAAATGGCCGCCACAGTGAATGCGCGGCTGCGCGGGTTACATCCCGGGAACCTCCGGCCGGCCGCTGCGTTCATTCATGGACTAGCGCATCCCGGCGAGGCCGGCGCGCCGATCAATCCGACAGGGCGTAAGGGGCTTTGGGTGGTGGCGCGTTGCGCCGCCGTTGATATGGAGGTCTCCATGACCAGGAGCGTTCTTAGAGTCTCGGCAATCGCGCTCGGCGCGGCCGCGTTTGCTTCGCTTTCTCCTATTTCGATCGCCTCGGCGGACGTGGCCGCGAGCGCTCCCACCAGCGCTTCGTCGCAGGCAGCCACGTCCACCCTCTCGCTGAGCGAGCCGGCGCCCACGCCGAGCTGGGCTGTAGCGGACGCGGTTAACGGGTCGACGGGGGCGCCGGGCGCGTCTTCGGC
>JBAUXQ010000199.1:0-1744 GCA_049584355.1 Roseiarcus sp.
CTGTGGCTGCGCAGCGACCTCGAGCGCAAGGCAATGTTCGCAATCGAGGAGACCGCCCATCTGCCGGCCTCGGCCTACACGCCCGAGGTCACCCGCGACGTCTATCGGCGGCTGATCGACAAAGCCCGGGTTGCGCTCCGCGCCGGGCAGGCGGTGGTGCTCGACGCGACCTTCGCGACGGCCGCGGAACGCAGCGCCGCGGCCGGTGCGGCGGCCGAGGTCGGCGTCGCTTTCGCCGGACTTCTTCTCGTCGCCCCGCTCGCGACGCGGCTCGAGCGAATCGCCTCGCGGCGCTACGACGCCTCGGACGCCGATGCTCACGTCGCCGGCCGGCAGACGGCGGAGCCGCTCGGCGAACGAGGGTGGGCGGCGGTGAGCGCAGCGGGAGATCTCAGCGAAACGACCAGTCTCGCGCTCGCGCGGCTCTCGAATGCTTGATGACGAGGCGGCGGAAGCCCTTGACCGCCGGGTCCGGATCATCATCATGAAATGTTCATGTCGGGTTCAGTGGAACGGGGGCATGAGAAGCAATGAGCTCGGCCTTTCGTCGGGCTGGGAGGGAGCCGGCGAAATGGCTGCGGCGCCCTTGCAGGAGGGATTAGCAATGATCAGCACGTCATTCCGGGTCGCGCTTTCGGCCCTTTTCTTCGCCGGCGCGATGGGTCTCGCGTCGATGAGCGCGGCGCAACAAACTCCAAGCGTTATGAGGCAGTGCGGCGACGAGTGGAAAGCCGCCAAGGCCAACAACACGACCAACGGCATGACGTGGCAGGAGTTCCTGAAGCAGTGCCGCACCCAGAAGGAGAGTTCCGCGGCGCCCGCCGCCGCGCCGGCTCCCGCTCCCGCGCCGGCGCAAACCTACCAGCCGAAGCCCGTCCCCGCGCAAACGGCGGCTCGCGCGACCGGGGCAGGCCAATTCACCACCGCGGCGGAAGCGCAGGCGCGGTGCCCGTCCGACAAAGTGGTCTGGCTCAACACCAAGTCCCACATTTATCATTACGCGGGCACGCGCAGTTACGGCACGACCAAGCAGGGCGCCTATATGTGCGAAGCCGACGCCAGCGCCGCGGGCGATCGCGCCTCCAAGAGCCGAGTCGGTCAGCCGAAGCAGCAGCCGTAAGCCGGCGGGGCTCCAAGGCGAGGCCTTGCCCGAAACGGGCGCCACGCGGCGCGAGGGCATGGGCGTCGAAGCGCCGAGGCCGAGCGAAAGCTCGGCGCGCTTTAGCGACGCGATCCGAATCGCGTCGCCAGACGGGCGTGCTTGAGAATTGCTTATGGATCGCGTTGGGCGGCCGGAGACCGTGGATGTGCCGGCAAGCGCCCCGGCCTCTGATGGCCGAACGGCTGGCGGGTCCAGACACTTGCGGCTAAAATAAGTTTGCGTCACAATCGATTCCTCACAACCTGGGGCGTGTACCCCATAAGGACGAAAGCAAAGCGGGCCTCCGAGTGGCGCGAATGAGGGGAAAATGCGTGTCATGACGCAATTCGGTTTCGCTTCGCCGGGACAAGGCGGTTCCGTTAATATCCGACTGGTAAGCCAGCCCGCGCAGGCTGGTTCAGGTTTGGCGTGGTTTGCGGGCATGGATGGATGACTGAGGCTGGCCGCGGGCGACGGCTAGTACCTCGGCACAGTGATCTTGACCGGTTGAATCGGGGGTCAAAGTAACTCTGGCAGCTGTGTCGGATCAACGAGCAGTTCGATGCTGCGGGCGGTTCTTGGCTGCCGCCTAATGAAGCCAGC
>JBAUXQ010000200.1:0-6246 GCA_049584355.1 Roseiarcus sp.
ACCAGCGGCGGATAGCCGGCAAGCTGACGCTCAGTGTCGGCGAGCGCCGCACGGTCCCGGTAAACCGGCGACTGCGCAATCGGCTTCATGCGCCAGGTCTCCGGGGTCCAACGTTGGTTCGCTATCATCCTTGCCTCAATAAGCGGCGCGGCGCCGCGTCCCGATCGCCGGGCCGTCTATATATAGTCCGACGCCTCCAGCCGATATGCCGATTTTCGAGGCAGACCCGCATTTTATCGAACGCCTCAGGCGCGAGACGACGTCGCGCGGCGATCGATCGTGTGAGACCATGCCCGAACCGACGTCAACGCCAATCCCGATTCGCCTGTGTGAGCATCCTTCCCTCCATCGCCGCGCTCTTGTTCTCCGTGCTCCTCCTGATCGGGGGCAACAGCCTGGTCGGCGTCGTGACGCCGCTAAGAGCCCGCATCGAGGGCTTCCCCGACCTGACGGTCGGCCTGCTGGGCTCCGTCTATTTCGCCGGAATGCTGGCGGGAACCCTCGCGGCGCCGGCGATCATTCGCCGCGGCGGCCACATCCGGGCGTATGCCGCCTTTGTCGCGCTCGCGGTCGTTTCGGTGATCCTCATGCCCGTCATGCTCTTCCCGTGGGCGTGGCTCGCCTGTCGCGCGCTGATCGGCTTCGTGTTTGCCGGGCTCTACGCCGTCATCGAGGCCTGGATCAACGCCAAGGCGACCAACTCGAATCGCGGAGCGCTTTACGCCCTTTACCAGATCGCCAATTTCGTCGCTTCCGCCAGCGGACAATTGGCCTTCAGGCCGCTCGGGCCGGACGGCTTTTCCTCCTTCGCCGTCGCCGGCGCGCTGCTGGCGCTCGCGATCGTGCCGATGGCGATGACCAGCGTCGAAGCGCCCACCCAGCCGCGAAGCGTGCGCCCCCGCCTCATCTGGCTCGTCCGGACGGCGCCAATTCCCTGCTGTGCGGTACTCGCCGCGGGCGCCGCCAACGGCGCCTTGTTCGCGCTTGGCCCGGTATTCGCGGTCGAGATCGGCATGACGCCCAGCAGCGTGCCCCTATTCACCTCTTCGATCGTGCTCGGGTCGGCGTTGGGCGTTTTGCCCATCGCGCTCATCTCCGACCGCGTCGACCGCCGGCTGGTCATGGCCGCGGTCATGATCGCGGGCGCGGCCTGCGAAGTCGCCTTGAGCCGTGTGGCGGCGCCGGGCGCGTCGCTGATCGTACTAGGATTTCTTGTCGGCCTGACAACCTACTCGCTCTATACGCTTGCGGTGTCGCTCGCCAATGATCACGGCGCGCCGCACGACCTGGTCTTCATTTCTGTCGGGCTTCTATTCATCTACTGCGTCGCGGCGATCGCGGCGCCGGCGGTCGCTTCGGTCCTGATGAAGGACTTTGGCCCGCAAATGCTATTCGTTCAGAACGCCTACGTGCATTTGGCTATCGCGGCGCTCGCTCTTTGGCGACTTGTCGTTGCGCCCCAGGCGCGAGGCCGGACGCGACCCGCCGCGTGACCCGACTCGAGCTCAGTCCTTGACCACCGTTATGTCCGGGGCGGCCGGGTTCTTCATCCCGACGACATGGTAACCGGCGTCGACGTGGACAATTTCGCCGGTGACGCCGCGCGACATGGGCGACAGAAGGTAGACCGCGCTGTCGCCGACCTCCTCAATGGTGACCGAACGGCGCAGGGGCGCATTGTACTCATTCCACCTCAGAATATAGCGGAAATCGCCGATGCCGGAAGCGGCGAGCGTTTTGATCGGTCCAGCCGAAATCGCATTGACGCGAATCGCCTTCTCGCCAAGGTCGGCCGCGAGGTATCGGACGCTCGCCTCCAACGCGGCCTTGGCGACGCCCATAACGTTATAGTGGGGCATCCACTTTTCCGCGCCATAATAGGTCAGGGTCAGCATTGCGCCGCCGTTGGTCATCAGCTTTTCAGCTCGTTGAGCCACAGCGGTAAAGGAAAAGCAGGAGATCGCCAGCGACTTGGTGAAATTGTCCTCGGTCGTATCGATATACCGGCCGGTGAGCTGATCCTTGTCGGAAAAAGCGATGCAGTGGACGATGAAATCGACGGCTCCCCACAACCTTCCCGCTTCCGCGAACACAGAATCGATCGAACCGCCCTGTGTCACGTCGCAATGGCCCAGCACGTGGGCTCCCAATTCTTGCGCCAGCGGCCGGACGCGCTTCTCCAACGCTTCGCCCTGAAAAGTGAAGGCCAACTCGGCGCCCGCGGCGTGGGCGGCCCTGGCGATGCCCCATGCGATCGAGCGATTGTTCGCCACGCCGAAGACGACCCCGCGCATCCCGCGCATAACGCCCGCGGTTGCGCCGACTGAAAGGGTTCGCTCCATTAAGGCCTCTCTACGGCTCGTCTTGGAAGGTGAATATTACGCCGCCCCGGCGCCGGGGTATCCCTTAACCTCGCCTGACACGCATGGGAAGGACAAGGGTTTCGGCCAATCGTCACAAAATGTGTGACTTCGCTCACACACTCGCTTGGAACCGGAGCGTCTTTTGACTAGGATCACTACCGACCGTTAACGCTTCTTGAGGCTCACACAAACTCTCGGTGTCAGTGGTGCCGCCGTTAAGTGACAGTTTGGCCGACCTCTCTGATCTGCGCCGATTCGCGCTGGCCCTCACGCGAGACGATCGGTTCGTGCTCGATCATGCGGCTGCGACTGCGCTTGTCGAACGCCTGTTCAGGCAGGCTTCTTTCGAGGCCGTTGACGCGACCGTCGGCCACGACGCCAGAGGGCATGCTCGCGAAGATGGCCGCGTGCGCGGGTTTGGCCAGTTTGTCCGACTTTATCGCCGGCATATGCGTCGCTTGGCCTTCGACGAAGGGGAAGCAGGATGGGACGAGAGCGCGGAACGCGCTCGCGGCCGGGCAACGGCCGGCGGGATCGGCATGGCCGCCGCTGTCCGCGCGCTGCCTCTTGAGCTCAGAGAGGCGCTGTTGATTGTCGTTTTGGCGAGCCTTACCCACCGCGAGGCTGCTTCAGCGCTCGATATCTCGCTAGCCACGCTCGTTGGGCGGCTGACGAAGGCGCGCGAACGCATATCTGCGCTGACCCGTGCGCCGATTGCGGCTGAGGCGGCCGGCGCCGCGGCGCCGTCGGTCCCGCATCTGCGAGTGGTCAAGTGATGGAAGCGTGGCGCCTCGCGGACCTGCACGCCTATGTGGACGAGTGCCTCGAGCCTGACGAGCGCTTGGCGTTCGAGAAGCGGATGGCGGAAGATCCAGCGCTTGCGCGCCGCGCGACGATGTGGCGAGCGCAGAACAGCGCCATTCGTTCGGCCTTCGATGGGGAGGGACCAAGAGCCTTCTCGATCAGCATCGTTCGTCATCAGAACGAAGTTCCGGGCAAGGGCCGACGGCCCGCATCCGTTGGCGACAGACCTGGTCGCGAGCAGCTGTCGCGGTCGTCATTGCCCGGCCTCGATGACGCCTCGCGAATTGCCGCCAAGGTCGGCGCGGCGGGCGCTTTTCGACCCTTGCCGTCATGGCGGCTTGGCCTCGCGACTGTGTTCGTATTCCTGGTCTGCGTTTGGTCTCCGGCGGCGCCTGTCATTCCAGCAAAGGGACTTGGAGAGGCCGCCGTTGCGGCTTTCCGCGCGTTCGTCCGTCCGGGCGTCGCCCCGGTCGAGTTCGCGACCGGCGACCGTGGGGAATCGCAAGAGTGGCTGACGACGCGTCTCTTGCACCCGGTTTACCTCCCCGCGACCCCTTCAGCTGTCAGCCTGCTCGGCGCAAGGATCGCCCCTTATCCTGGCGCGCCGGCTGCTTTTCTCATTTACAACTCGCAGGAGAAACTCGTCGGCCTGCTGGTCCGGCCTCTTGACGCGCCCACGACGAGAGCGCCCGAACTTCTCGCCGCCGACGACGGCCGCAATGCCGCGGTATGGACGTGGCGCGGCCAAGGTTTTGCGCTGGTCGGCGACCTCGACGCACCGTCATTGCTGAAGATGGCGAACGACTTGTTCGACCCGCCGGCCGACGCCGTTCAGACCATGCTCGAGCGGGGGTCGTAAGGCTTTTGATCGCGCAGCCTGCGCATCAACGCGCTCAGTTCCGGATCCACCTCGTTCGGCAGAACGATCCGCAGCGTCGCCAACAAATCGCCGGCGGGATGATCCGCGCTGGCGGGAAGGCCCTTGCCGCGCAACCGCAGCACTCGGCCGCCGCTCGCGCCAGGCGCGATCGACACCTCGACCTCGCCGCTTAGCGTCGGCGCCCTCACGCGCGCCCCCAAGATCGCCTCGTAGAGGGTAACCGGAAGATCCAGTCGCAAGTCGCGGCCCTCCACCTTGAACAGCGGATGGGCGGCGTAGCGAATGGTCACGATGACGTCGCCCGGCGGCGCACCGCGATGTCCGGCGTGGCCCTGACCACGCAGCCGGATCGACTTTCCCTCTTCGATTCCGGCGGGCACGGCGACGTCCAGCATCTTCCCCGTCGGCAGGGCGACGCGAATCGAGCCTCCGTGCGCGATCGTCGCCAACGGAACCGTGACCGAGACGTTCATGTCCTCGCCGCGGGTGGATTGACTACGCGCCCGCGTGCGGCCGGCGCCGAACAGCTCCGAGAGAATGTCCGGATCGATCGAACCGCTCTCGGTCGAAAACCCGCCGCTGCCGAAGTCGAAATTGCGAAAGTCCCCGCGGGCCCCTCCTCCCGGCTGGCGGCCAAAACCGAACCCCTCGAACTGCGGCGCCCGAGGCTTGCCTTCGGCGTCGATCTCGCCGCGGTCGAAGGCTTTCCGCTTCTTCTCATCACCGAGGATTTCGTAGGCCGAGCCGACTTCGGCGAAGCGCTCCTTGGCCCTCGGCTCCTTGCTTTGGTCGGGGTGGTACTTCTTGGCGAGCTTGCGAAAGGCGGATTTGATTTCGGCCGCGCTGGCGGACTTCGCCAAGCCAAGAACGTCATATGGATCGCGCATTATGAGCCCATCTCTCGGCCCCGCCTCACGTAAGCGCGGGAGCCCATGTCTCGTTGGCACATTTGGCCCTTCGTCCGGCGGCGCGCAAGGGCGAGGCGTTCGTTGGTCACAGGGCGCTGGCCGCGATATGATTGAGCTCCACCCTTCCGCGGAGCTGCGTCGCCTTGAACGAATTGAGTCTGGTCGACTTTGCCGAGGCCGCGGACCCGTTCGCGCTGTTTGAGCTTTGGCTCGCGGAAGCGGCAGCCTCTGAGATCAACGATCCGGAGGCGATGGCGCTCGCCACCGTCGACGCCGATGGGCTGCCCGACGCGCGGATGGTGCTGTGCAAGGGCGCGGACGCGCGCGGTCTCGTCTTCTACTCCAATGTCGAGAGCGCCAAGGGGCGCGAGCTCGAGCGCCACCCGAAGGCGGCGGCGCTGTTCCACTGGAAGTCGCTTCGCCGCCAGGCCCGGTTCCGCGGCGCGGTGGCCGAATTGACGGGCGCCGAAAGCGACGTCTATTTCGCGACGCGGCCGAGGGGAAGCCAGATCGGGGCTTGGGCGAGCCAGCAGTCGCGGCCGCTCAAGTCGCGCGCCGCCCTGGAGGCGGCGGTCGAGACTTACGAACGGCGGTTTGGAAGCGCCCCGGTCCCGCGGCCCGACTATTGGCGAGGCTATCGTCTGGAGCCGGTCGAGATCGAGTTCTGGCTCGACCGCCCGTCGCGATTGCACGAGCGGCTTCAGTTCAAGCGCCATAGTCCTGGGTCGCCATGGGAAAAACGGCTGCTTTATCCGTAGAGATTACGTAATATTCATTCGCGGTCCATGATTTCCAAATCGCGGCCAAATTTTTCAAAGTTGGGCCGAAGCCAGCCCAAGCCCCAGCAAAATCTTTCCAAAGGACGAAGCTTGGATTTCCATGGATTTCATTTCTTTGCCCGAAATGAAGCTTTTTCAATGGGTTATCGTGACCCCCTGGGCATAAAAAGTTTTTCTTGGCTGAGCCTGCCTATTAAGCGATCGCGAGTGGTGTAATAGGCTCTCACAGGCCGCCAAAAAGCAGCGCAAACCGTCCTCTCTGCGCGGTCTCCCGGGCATTGTTCACGACCAAGGGAGCCTAGCACGGATTTTGCTTTTCCGAAAGAAAAAACACGAAAAGTGTCGCTAGCACACGATATGTCCGGTTTAGGTAGCGCGTGATCTGTCCGGTAGGTCTGACCGTTTCGGGAGCGATGGGATGGGCCGGACGGAAGCCCTTCAGGGCCGCGTCAATGTCGCGCCAATCGATACGACTGGGGCAATTTCGACGCTCGATAAGGTCCACCCGGCAG
>JBAUXQ010000201.1:0-9873 GCA_049584355.1 Roseiarcus sp.
GCTGATCCCTGTCCGTTTCGGGCGAATGGCGCAATCGCCCTTCGCCTTCTATCGGGGCTCGGCCGCCCTGATGGCCGCCGATCTGGCTTCGACCCCGGCAACCGGGGTCCGCGTGCAGGCCTGCGGCGACGCTCACCTCATGAATTTCGGCGGTTTCGCTACTCCAGAGCGCAACATTTTCTTCGACATCAATGATTTCGACGAAACTCTGCCGGCGCCATGGGAGTGGGACGTCAAGCGCCTGGCGGCCAGCCTGGTTATCGCCGCACGACATCTCGGCCTGCCCGACAGCGCGGCCGCCAGGGCGGCGACGGATTGCGTGTGTTCCTGCCGAGAACGAATGATCGACTATGCCTCCATGCGCACGATGGACGTCTGGTACGACCGCATCGATCTTGACCGCGTTCTCAAGGTCATGCCGACCAAGCAGGAGATGGAGCGCGTAACCCAAAGAGTCGAGCAGGCGCGCCGGAAAAGCCTCCCGGAAAGTCTTTTTCCCAGGTTGGTCGAACATTCCGGTTCGGCGCCAAGGATCAAGGACGAGCCGCCGCTGATCTTCCACCCCACGGAGAAGCAGGCGCCCGGAGTCGCGTCGGGATATGCCGACGCGCTCGAACGCTATCGGAAGTCTTTGCCCGAGCACGTTCGGACCCTGTTTGACCGCTTCCACTTCTTCGACCTCGCGATCAAGGTCGTCGGCGTGGGCAGCGTCGGCACGTACTGTGCTCTCGGACTTTTCATGGCGGCCGATGACGATCCGATTTTTCTCCAGATCAAGGAAGCGCGGAAATCAGTGCTCGAGCCTTACGCCGGCAAGTCCCGCCATTTGAACGAAGGCGAGCGGGTGGTGGCGGGTCAACGGCTCATGCAGTCGGCGAGCGACATTTTTCTTGGCTGGACGCGCGGAGAGAATGGTCGCGACTACTACTTCCGCCAGCTCCGAGACGCAAAGATTTCCGTTATCCTGGAAGATTGGGACGCCGCGATGTTGCGGGAATATGGCAAGCTTTGCGCTTGGGCGCTGGGCCGGGCGCACGCTCGTTCCGGCGATGCGGCAAAAATCGCGGGCTACATGGGCTCCAAAACGACCTTCGATACCGCCGTATGCGAATTCGCGGTCGAATACGCGGACCAGAACCTTCGGGACTACCACGCCTTTGTAGGCGCGATCCGCGAGGGCCGACTACCGGTCACGTCCGAGATGTGAGAGTGCAGCAGGATGTGACGGCGCCTAGAGCATCCGGCTGTCAGCCGACGCAGTCCTCTGTCATGCCCGCGAAAGCGGGTATCCAGAGTCAAGGCTCTGATATGACGTGACACTAGATTCCCGCTTTCGCGGGAATGACAGAGACCGTCGGCTCCCGATTCCATCTGAAAGCAGGTCGCGCTAGACAACGATTCTCTCGCCCCCACACAGCCTAGTGGATCGGTTACGCCGCTCAGCGATCGGCTGCCCAGCCCTCGCCCTGGCGCGCGGCGTCCCCGCCACCCGCGAAGCGTCTCTTGACCCGCTCGATCTGGTCAGCCGGAACGCGCACCGTGAGATGCAGACCCGACTCTTCGTCGCGCCGGCTCATGACCTCGGCGTGTTCATAGAGCCAGTGAAGTCCCCGTCCATCGGAAGCGTCGAGCGTCAGTTCGACCAGCGACCGGCCGCGAGCCAGGCGGTCTTCGATCGCCTGCAACAGGCGATCGATCCCCTCCCCGGTCACCGCCGAGACCGCCAGCGGCGGCGCGACATTCGTTTCTTCTTCGTCCGCGAGCGCGGACCGCGCATCCGCGTCGAGGCAGTCGACCTTGTTCCAGACTTCAATGACGCGATCGGCGCGATCGGCGACTCCAATCTCGGCCAGGATCGCATCGACGTCACCGCCCTGCGCATCGCTGTCGGCATGGGAAATGTCGCGCAGATGAACAATGACGTCTGCGGCCAGCACCTCTTCGAGCGTGGCGCGGAAGGCGGAAATGAGCGTCGTCGGCAGGTTCGAGATGAAGCCGACCGTGTCGGACAGGATCGCCGAACCGCCATGGGGCAGCCGGATCAATCGCACGGTCGGGTCGAGAGTGGCGAACAGCATGTCGGCCGCCAGGATTTCGGCCTGCGTCAGCCGATTGAACAAGGTCGACTTCCCGGCGTTGGTGTAGCCGACCAACGCGACGACGGGATAAGGCGCCGAATCGCGGCTCACTCGATGCAGAGCGCGCCTGCGCTTGACCTTCTCCAGCTCGCGCTCGATGCGGATGATGCGCTCCTGAATGAGGCGGCGGTCGGTCTCAATTTGGCTTTCGCCGGGTCCGCCGAGAAACCCGAAGCCGCCGCGCTGTCTCTCGAGATGGGTCCACGAGCGCACAAGGCGAGAGCGCTGATAGTCCAAATGGGCCAGTTCCACCTGCAGCGCGCCCTCGGCGCTGCGGGCCCTTCGGCCAAAGATTTCGAGAATGAGCCCGGTGCGGTCGATCACCTTGCAGCCGAACGCCCGTTCGAGATTTCGTTGCTGCGCTGGCGACAGCGCGCAGTCGAAGACCACAAGATCGATCGCCTCGGCTTTCACATTGGCTGCTATGGCCTCGACCTTGCCTTTGCCGATGTAAGTCGCCGGCCGAACAGCGCTCAGCGACACGGTCTCGGTGCCGACCACGGTGAGGTCGATGGCTCTCGCCAGCCCCACAGCCTCATCGCGCCGCGAACCGGGGCTGCGCGACAGGTCGGCCTGTTCCCGGGCAAGAGTGGGACAGACGACCCAGGCGCGGGCGCCGGTCACAGCCGCGCGCCCTCGACCGTCGATAGGTCCGCGCAATGGACCCAGGAAAGACGGCTCAATGAGCGTCCGGGCCGTCTTCGACCGCCTCGAACATCGTAATCGGACTGGCTGGCATGATCGTCGAGATTGCGTGCTTATAGACAAGCTGAGAGTGTCCATCGCGACGCAGCAAGACGCAGAAATTATCGAACCAAGTAACGAAACCCTGCAGTTTTACTCCGTTGACGAGAAAAATCGTGACCGACGTCTTGGACTTTCGGACGTGATTGAGAAACGTGTCCTGGAGGTTTTGCGCCTTCTCGGTTGCCATTCGTCTTTCCGTTTGTTGGGCCTTTCCGGCCGGCGGTATTGGTCTGAACCCGCGCCTCTCATGAAGCGTTCCGCAAGTTTATATCATAAAAAATAAGGCGAGCGAACTCATAAACCCAAAATACAATGTTAAAACGGCTTTCATGACCGATGGTCGATCGCTCGCCCGGACGCCGATCGGGATCGGGGATTTACCAGGGGCGCGATGCTATTCAATCCCCAGGGACTTCAGTTTGCGGTGCAGCGCCGAGCGCTCCATGCCGATGAATTCCGCGGTTCGCGATATGTTTCCGCCAAATCGGCTGATTTGAGCCACCAGATAGTCGCGCTCGAAGGCTTCCCGCGCGTCGCGAAGCGGAAGCGACAGCAGTTTCTCGCCGCCGATGCCGCTCGGCACCGCCGGCACAAGCGCGCCAACCTCCGCCGGAAGCATTGACGCCGAGATCTCGGCGTTGGGATCGCCGAGGGCCAGGATCATCAATCGTTCAACATTGTTGCGCAGCTGGCGGATGTTTCCCGGCCAGTCGTGGGACTGCAGCACCGCCATGGCGTCCGCGCCGACGCGGCGCGGCGCAACTCCCATCGCGGCAGCGATATTTTTCAGAAAATATTGAACGAGTTCGCCAATGTCCTCTCGCCGCTCGGCCAGCGACGGGACGCGAATTGGCACCACCGAAAGCCGGTGAAAAAGATCCTCGCGAAAGCGCCCCTCGGTGATGGCTTCCGCCAGATCGCGGCTGGTCGACGAGATGATCCGGACGTCGACGAAGACCCGCGAGGCGCCGCCGACGCGCTGAAAGTTCTGATCGACCAGAACCCGGAGGATTTTCGCTTGCGTCTCGCGCGGCATGTCGGCGATTTCGTCCAGATAAAGCGTGCCGCCATGCGCCTCCTCAAGAGCGCCGATCCTCGGGGGCTGATCTGCGCTAGCCTCGACCCCGAATAATTCCGCTTCCATCCTCTCGGGCGACATCGCCGGGGCGTTGATGACGATGAAGGGGCCCCCGGCGCGCCCCGAACTTTCGTGAATGAGCCGGGCGGCCAGCTCCTTGCCAGAACCGGCGGCGCCAGAAATGAGAACGCGCGAATTCGCGGGTCCGAGTTTGTCGATGATCCGCTTGAGATTGACCACCGCCGACGAAGAGCCGACCATTCGGTCGACAGAGCCGCCGCGGGCCTTGAGATCGTTGACCTCCCGTTTCAGGCGTGAAGTCTCCAGCGCCCGTTCGGCGATCAAGATCAGACGATCGGCCTTGAACGGCTTCTCTATGAAGTCGTAAGCGCCGAGTTTGATCGCCGTCACCGCCGTCTCGATGTTGCCGTGACCCGAAATCATCACCACCGGCACGGAGGGATGCTGGCGTTTGACCGCCTCGAGAAGCTGCAGCCCATCCAGCTTCGATCCCTGCAGCCAGATGTCGAGGAGGATCAATTGCGGGCGGCGCGCTTCGATCGCTGCGACGGCCTCGTCCGAGTCGCGCGCCAGGCGCGCGCCGTGTCCCTCATCCTCCAGGATGCCGGCGACGAGTTCGCGGATGTCCTGTTCGTCGTCGACGATGAGAATGTCAGCAACCATCAGGACGATCCAATCCTCTCATTTTCGGGCTGCGCGCCATCGTGCTCCTGGCGATGCAAGGGCAGTCTCATCGAGACTTTTGCCCCGCGGCCGCCATCGCTCCGCGCCAGCCCGTCGAGCAATTCGACGCCCCCGCCATGGTCCTCGAATATCTTGACCACGATCGGCAGGCCAAGGCCGGTTCCTTCGGCTCGCGTCGTCACATAAGGCTCGATGAGGCGATGCCGATCCTCGCGCGGAAATCCCTTGCCGTTGTCGCTGACAGCAAACTCGGCGAACTCTGCGCCGTCAACGCTCAAGGTGGTCAGGATGACTCCTTTGCCCTGCGATTCTCCCAAAGCGTCAACGCCTTCCGTAGCATTCTTCAGCACGTTCGTGAGCGCTTGCGACACCAGCCGGCGATCAAAATTGGCCAGAACAGGCTCCTCCGGAAGCTGGTCCTCGAAAGCGATGTCCGGGCGCCCGACCCGCATCAGAAATATCGCCTGGCGCACACAATCGGTAAGATCGTCGTGCGCCAGCCGCGCCTTGGGCATGCGCGCGAAGGAGGAGAATTCATCGACCATCCGTTTGATGTCGTCCACCTGCCGGATGATGGTGTCCGTGCATTGGTTGAATACGTCCCTGCCCTCGAGAATATGCCGGCCGTAACGTCGCTTCAGCCGCTCGGCCGAGAGCTGGATCGGCGTCAGCGGATTCCTGATCTCGTGCGCAATGCGACGCGCCACGTCCGCCCAAGCGGCGGTGCGCTGGGCGGTCACCAGGTCGCTGATGTCGTCGAGCGTGATGACGCTGGCGCGATCGTCGCGCCCGGGGTTTCCGGTGACCCGAACATTCAGAACTCGCTCGCGACCGTCCCGCAGGACAGTCGCCTGCCCTTGATGGAGCCGCAACCGCAACGATCGCGCCTGTTCCCAGATCAAACCGATGCTGGGCTGGACAGCGCTCAGGGGCCGCCCGATCAAACCGAGGTCGCCACCGAGCAGCCGCTCCGCGGCGGCGTTCGAAATCGTGATGACGCCTTCGTTATCGACGCCCAGAACACCGGCGGGCACGCCCGACAGCACCGCCTCGATGAAGGCGCGCCGCTCATCGTTGAGCGCGTTGGCCTCGATCAGCCCCGTTTGCTGGTGCAAAAGCTCGGAAGTCATCTTGTTGAACGTGTCGCCGAGATGGCCAAGGTCGCCGTCGGAACGGCGGGTCGGCACTTGAACATGAAGGTTGCCGGAAGCGACCTCGTCCGCCGCCCGGATCAGCCGGCGGATCGGTCCAACCAGCCGGTTGGCGAAAGCGAGACCGAGCCAGATCGCTGAAAACAGCATCGTGAGCGCGAGAAGCACGAAGACCGTCGCGAACCCAAGCTCCAGGCTGTGGCGGTGGGCTTCGAATCGTCCCCACAAATTGGCGACATCCGCGGCGTCATTGGCCACCTTCGCGGCCAGCGGGTCGATCCCCCGCGCGGCGTACAGGAATTGCCCGTCGACGCCAGGTATCGGTCGAATGCCGACGAAAATGTTGCCGACCCCGAGCAGGCCGCAGAGCGCCTCTCCGTTCGCCGCGTCCTGGAAATCGGACGATTCGGGCCTCGCGATCAGCTTCTCATCGGAGCCCGCGGCGATCTCGATCGGCGTTCCGTCGCCTTTCATGAGCGCTGCGGCGCTGAAGCCCAAGGTCTTCGACCGCGAGCTGAAATAGTCCTTGAACGCGGCCGGGTTCGCTCGGAGCAGCAAGGCGCTGCGGCCGATGTCGTTGGCGGTCAGCTCGACGTCGCGCAGAAGCGCCCGGCACTGGGATTCGCGGTAGAGTTGGGTCGCCTGGTTCGATTCATTGATGAAGGACGCGACGTCGCTCATGAACCGCGGATTGATGGCCCATTCGACCGAAACCGTCGCCACGACCGCGGTCACAATGGCCGGAATCGCCGCGACGAGCGAAAACAGAACCACGAAGCGGCTGTGCAATCGGGCGCCCGCTCGCGCCGCCCGCCGCGCGGCCCTGAGCCGCGCCAGCTCCATAGAGATGAGGATGATCAGGATGACGACGACCAAGCCGTCGCCCAGGAGCAGCGTCGCGACGACGTTCGCCGTCGGAATGATCGGAGTAAAGCCAGCGAAAACGAGGAAAGTCGCCAGCGCGAGGACGAAGGCCGCGCCGACGACGATCACTCCGAACCGGCCGGTGGGCCGGCTATCGTCGAAGAGCGCCGCGCCGCGCGCGTCGATGGTCGTTCCAGTCAAAGCCCTGAACCGAAATGCCGCGAGACTCGCCATGCGGTGGCGCAGTGTTTAGCGCCTCCGTGGCAAAGCTGCAACGATGTTGCTGAACGGTGACGCTGTCAGTCCAGATTCAACGAAAGCTGGCGACGCCGCGGAGATTGAGATCGCGGATTTTCTTGCGCAGGGTATTGCGGTTGAGCCCGAGAATTTCGGCCGCCTTGATCTGATTGCCGCGGGTCCAGGTAAGCGTGGCGGCGATCAGTGGCGCTTCGACATCGTGGAGCACGCGGTGATAAAGCCCGACCTGCGGGTTGGCTCCGCCAAACGACCGAAAGAGATCGGCGACCGCGCGCTCCATCGCCGCATCGAAGCCATCCCCGGCGATTTGAGCTGTCGTCGGCGCGATGCGTTTCCTTCCATCGTCGACCGCGGCCGGCGGCGGGAACAGCGGCGACGCCCCGACGCTGAGTTCGGCTTCGATCAACGCCTCCCCGATGACATCCTGGGGATAGAGGGCGGCAAGGCGGCGGGTGAGATTTTCGAGCTCACGTACGTTTCCTGGCCAGAGATAGCGCCTCAGACGCTCCATCGCCGCGGGCTCGACTGTCTTGATCGGAAGGCCCTCCGTCGAGCCGCGCTGGAAAAAGGCGCGCACCAGATCGGCGATATCTTCCGGGCGTTCGCGCAATGGCGGGAGGCGAATCGGCACAACATTGAGACGGAAGAACAGATCCTCGCGAAAGGCTCCCTGCTGGATGGCGAAGCGGAGGTCCTTGTTTGTCGCGGCGACGATCCGGACGTTGGTCTTGATCGGCGTCCGGCCGCCGACGGTGGTGTACTCGCCCTGCTGCAGCACGCGAAGAAGGCGCGTCTGGGCTTCCATCGGCATATCGCCGATTTCGTCGAGAAACAGGGTCCCGCCTTCCGCCTGCTCGAAGCGTCCCACCGAGCGGGCGGCAGCGCCGGTGAAGGCGCCCTTCTCGTGGCCGAAGAGTTCGCTCTCGATAAGATCGCGCGGAATGGCGGCCATGTTGATGGCCACGAATGGCCCGCCCTTGCGCTTGCCGTAGTCGTGCAGCGCCCTCGCGACCAGTTCCTTGCCGGTGCCGGACTCGCCCGAAATCATGACCGTGAGATCGGTCTGCATCAGCCGCGCCAGAACCCGGAAAATGTCCTGCATCGCCGGAGAGCGCCCGACGATCGGCATCACCTCGACCGGGGCCGTGGTTTCCGCCGCCTCGCGCCGCCGCTTGGGCTCCGCGAGCGCGCGTCCGACGATCGCCACCAATTCGCGCAGATCGAAGGGCTTGGGCAGATATTCGTAGGCGCCGCGCTCCGAAGCCTTGATCGCGGTGATAAAAGTATTTTGCGCGCTCATGACGATGATCGGCAGATCGGGCCGCATGCGCTTGATGCGCGGCAAGAGATCGAACGCGTTGTCGTCGGGCATCACGACGTCGGTGATGACGAGATCGCCCTCGCCCGCGGCCACCCATCGCCAGAGCCCGGCGACCGTTCCGGTCGCTCGAACTTCATAGCCGGCGCGAGTCAGCGCCTGATTGAGAACTGTGCGAATCCCGGCGTCGTCATCGGCGATAAGAATATGCCCTGACGGCATGCCTGTTAGCTCCTTCGCCTCGACGTCCAGCCCCTCACCTCGGCGCCGCGCGCAGCGATTGAAGCGGCATCAGCACGCGAAACATGGTTCGGCGCGGATGCGACTCGCATTCGATGATCCCGCCGTGGTCGCCGATCAGTTTTGCAACCAGTGCAAGACCTAGACCAGAACCTTGGGACTTGGTCGTCACGAAGGGGTCGAACAGATTGCCGAGGATTTCCGGCGCGATGCCGGGGCCATTGTCCCAAACGCAGATCTCGAGCGGCAGGGCGACCGGTTCGGCGCTTGGCGCGGTCCGCAAGCGGACTCCCGGACGGTACGCGGTGGTCAGGGTTATCTCACCATCGATGCTATCCCTGCCAATGGCTTCTGAGGCGTTCTTCACCAAATTAAGGAAGACCTGGATCAA
Organism: Roseiarcus sp.; assembly: GCA_049584355.1. GTDB lineage: Bacteria > Pseudomonadota > Alphaproteobacteria > Rhizobiales > Beijerinckiaceae > Roseiarcus. Next base: position 8,891 of record JBAUXQ010000201.1, read on the forward strand.
TTGATCGCGGGATCCACGCACATGCGGCAGCGACGGATCGTACACCTCGACAAAGCGAATGTGGCGCGCGAACCCGGCCTGAGCCAGGCGCTTGACGTGATCCAGCACCGCGTGAATGTTGAGGCTTTCCCATTGCGAGGGCGTTGAATCCGCGAAAGACTGCATGCGATCGACGAGTTTCACGATCCGGTCGGTTTCGTCGCAGATTAGCCGCGTCAGGGCCCGATCCTCGTCGCTGACGTTCGCCTCGAGCAATTGGGCGGCGCCGCGAATGCCCGATAGTGGGTTCTTGATTTCGTGGGCCAGCATGAGCCCAAGCGCGCTGATCGAGCGTGCGGCGCTCCGATGCGTCAGTTGTCTGTCTATTTTTTCAGCAATGGCCCGTTCTTGCAGCATTATCGCCACTGCATCGTTAGTCTCGGGCACCGGCGCGATGAAAACATCGACAGCATCTCGATTGCCGGTTCGCGGCGTCGAGATGTCGATCTTGTAGCCGTTGACGGTCGCGCGATTGCTGAGCGCTTCGGCGACAAGATCCAAAACCGGCGAGTCTGACGGAATAAGGTCGGTCAGCCGCGAGCGCATCAGCATGCCGCGCCCCATGTCGAAAAACGTCTCGGCCGCCACGTTGACGTCGATCACCAAGCCTTGGGCGTCGACTGTGAGCAGCGGCTGAGCGAGCGCGTTCAGCACTTTAGCGGCGTCCGGGCGCCGCTGAGCCGGGTGCGCCGTCATGCTGCAAGCCTCGCCCGATCGGGGTCGAAGGCCCGCGCGAGCAGCGCCCGCGCCCTGGGCAAGTCCTCGCTGGTCACGAGTTCGCGCCGAAGCGTCTCGTCGGCGCCCGCCTGATCGGCATAGGCCGCCAGATGCTTTCGGGCATGGCGAAGTCCTGAGCGGGGCCCAAGCTTGCCGACCAGCCAGTCGAGGTGCTCGAGCGCGGCCTCGCGACGCTCCTCCCGTCGCGGCGCACGCAGCGGGCCGCC
>JBAUXQ010000202.1:0-2211 GCA_049584355.1 Roseiarcus sp.
CGGCGACGTCTTGAAGCTGATCGGCGACGGCGTGCTCGCCATCTTCCCGGCCGAGGAGCGGAGCCGCGCCTGCGCCGCCGCGCTCGACGCCGCGGGGGCGGCGCAGGAGGCGGTGGCGGCCTTGAACGCGCGCCGGTTCGAGAGCGGCCTGCCGGCGACCGAGATGTATCTCGGGCTTCATCTCGGCGAGGTGTTCTACGGCAATATCGGCAGCAAGGAGCGGCTCGACTTCACCGTCGTCGGACCGGCGGTCAACGAAGTGAGCCGCATCGCGGCGATGTGCCGGTCGGTCGACCAGCCGATCCTCGTCTCAGCCGCGTTCGCTGCCTCCGTCGCCGATAATCGCCGGGCGTTCGCCTCGGTCGGACGCTTTGCGCTCCGCGGGGTCGGCAAGCCCCAGGAGCTGTTCACGCTCGATCTTCTCGCTTGACCTCGCGCCCTTCCGGCCCGGGATTGGCGTTTTTTCGGCGTGCGGACCGCCGGACTGTCTGATACCAGCGCTGAAATGAGTCCTCCTTCGCCGCCCGCGGTCCTCAGAGTCGAGCGCCTGGCCAAGTCGTTCGGCGACCTGCAGGCGGTGGACGGCGTCAGCTTTCATGTGGCGCCTGGCGAGATTGTCGGGCTGGTCGGACCGAACGGCGCCGGCAAGACGACGACGATAAACATGATCCTCGGCGTCCTCGAGCCGAGCGCCGGGCGGATCGAGATCGAGGGCGTCGACCTCGCCGTCGACCGCAGCCGGGCCTTGTCGAGCACCAACTTCGCCGCCGTCTATGCGCCGCTGCCCGGCAATCTCACCGTCGAGCAGAACCTGCGGGTGTTCGGCATGCTCTACGCCGTCGACAATCTCTCGGCGCGGGTCGAGCGCCTGCTCGCGGTTTACGACCTGCTCCGCTATCGGCGGACCAAGTCGGGGCTGCTGTCGTCCGGCGAGCAGACGCGCCTTAGTCTCGCCAAGGCGATGCTGAACCGCCCGCGGCTGCTGCTGCTGGACGAGCCGACCGCCTCGATCGATCCCTCAAACGCGCGCGACATTCGCGCGGGAATCGCCAAATTTGTCGACAGCGGATATTGCGGAGTCTTGTGGACGAGCCACAACATGTATGAGGTCCAGGCAGTCTGCGACCGGGTGCTGTTCCTGTCGCATGGCCGGATCGTGCTCGAGGGCGATCCGAAGACGCTGCCCGAGGAACATGGCGCGGCGACCCTCGACGACCTGTTCGTCAACGTCGCGCAAGAGGCCCTCCACGCGGGAGGCGCAACGTGAATCGATCGCGGGTCGGCGCAATCGTCCTGCGGATCCTGTACCTCTATCGCGGCAGCCCGCAGCGGGTCTTTCCCATCTTCGTCTTCGTCGCGGTCGATATCGTGCTCTGGGGCTTCCTCACCCGTTACCTCAACTCGGTCTCGCGCGCCGACTTCAACTTCGTGCCGGCGCTGCTCGGCGCGGTTCTGTTGTGGGATTTTCTCACCCGCGTCATGCAGCAGTTGACGATGGCGCTGTTCGAGGACGTGTGGACGCGAAATTTCCTCAATTTCTTCGCCACCCCGCTTCGCGTGTCGGAATATCTTGCCGGGCTGCTGATCGTCGCAGTGACCACCAGTCTACTGAGCCTCGTCGCCATGCTGGCGCTCGCGCAAATCGCGTTCGGCCTCTCGTTTTTCGCTTATGGGGTTGCGCTGGCGCCGTTCCTGATGGTGCTGTTCGTCACCGGGATCGCGCTTGGCGTCACGGCCTCAGCCCTCGTTCTGAGACTGGGACCGGCCTCCGAGTGGCTGATCTGGCCGATCCCAATGCTGATTTCGCCATTCGCCGGGGTCTTCTATCCCATCGCGGTCTTGCCCGGATGGATGCAGGCGGTGGCGATGGCGCTGCCGCCGTCCTATGTGTTCGAGGGCATGCGGGCGGTCGTCGCCGGAAACCCGCCGCCCTGGGATCGCCTGGCGATCGGCGGCGGTCTGGCTCTCATCTATATCGTCCTTGCCTGCTTATTCTTCTTCGCCGTTTATCGCTCGGTCATCCGCACCGGCCTCATCGCCCGCTACAGCGCCGAGACGGTGAGCTGAGTCCGGCGACGCCGCAGCGCAGTTAGACCGCCCTGCCGATCAGCGCGCCGATGCCCGCCGTCACCGCCATCGCGAGCGCGCCCCAGAAACCGACCCTCAGCGCCGGCCTGACGATCGGCGCGCCGCCCGTCCAGGCGCCGAGCC
>JBAUXQ010000203.1:0-1624 GCA_049584355.1 Roseiarcus sp.
GGCTTGTTGTCTGCGGCCTGGCGAGCGCAGCGGCGGCGAATGCGATGACCGTGACCAGCCCGGACATCAAGCCGGGCGGAAAAATCGCCGATGAGCAGGTGTTCGACGCCGGGGGTTGCACCGGCAAGAACGTGTCGCCGGCGCTGGCCTGGTCGGGCGCGCCGAAGGCGACCAAGAGCTTCGCCGTCAGCATGTACGATCCCGACGCGCCGACCGGCAGCGGCTTCTGGCACTGGTGGGTCGCCAATATTCCGGCGAGCGTCACGTCGCTGCCGAAAGGCGCGGGGGGTGGAACCGGGCTGCCCGAAGGCGCGGTGCAGCCCCGCAACGATTTCAGCCTGATTGGCTATGGCGGCCCCTGCCCGCCTCCCGGCAAGCCGCACCATTACATCATCACCGTCTTTGCGATCGACGTCGACAAGCTCGACGTCGACAAGGGCGCTTCGCCCGCCGTCTTCGGTTTCAACGCGCACTTCCACACCTTGGCCAAGGCGACGCTGACCGGCCTCTACGGCCGGTGAGTACCGGATCGCAGGAAGCCGGTGAGGAGGTCGGGCGCGTCGCGACGGCGGCCTGGGAGAAGACCGCCGCCGCGGCGCTCGTCGCCACCCCCGATCTCCGACGGCGAAGCACTATTCGCCTACGTCAGCCGGCGACCCGTGGTCTATCGGCATAAATACCTATAGGAACGACGAGGCGCCGCTGGCGCGCCCGCTTCGATCCACTCCGAGGCAGGACGCCCTTAAGCCACGCTTCGCCCCCCGACCAGAAGCGCGAGGCCGAACGCCAGCACCGCGAGCGCGGCGGCGAATTCGAATCCCTTCGCCACGAGCCCAAGGCGCGAGTTTTCCCCCGCCGCAAGACGCATCGCCGTCGACTTGGCGAAGACGGCGGTCCAGGCGAGCGCCCCAGTCGTGGCCGCCGTGCCAAACGCCATGGCGAAGGCGGCCGCGACTCCAGCCGCGAACAAGCCCTGCGTCATGGCGAACACCAGCACCAGAATCGCGCCCGAGCAGGGCCGCGCGCCCGCGGCGACCACCGTTCCGGCCGCCTCGCGCCAGGAAAATGTTCCAGTGAGCTGAGCTGGGTCAGGCGCGTGCGAGTGTCCGCATGCCTCGACGGACGTCGCGCCGCCGCCGGGTGGTCCGGCGTGATAGGCTGCCGCCGACAGGCTGAACGCCGGCCTTCGCCAAGGGATGCCCGAGTAGGCCGGGGCCAAAGCCGCCGCGCGCCGGCGATCGGCATGTCGGCTCAATGCCGCAATGAGCGCGCCGCCCTTGCGCCACACCAGCCACAGGCCCATGGCGGCGACGGCGCAATAGCTCGCAAGCACGATCCAATCGGCGGCGTGATTCATTTCCGAGGCGGTCGCTCTGAACACAAAGCCGGCCGCGCCGACGAGCGCGATCGCGATCAGCGCCTGCAGCAGCGCCGCTATCAGCGCCATGACCGCGCCGCGTTTGAGCGACTTTTCGTTGGCCAGCATGTAAGAGGCGAGGACGGCCTTGCCGTGTCCGGGTCCGGCGGCGTGAACGACGCCGTAAGCGAGACCGATTCCGATGAGGCCCCAGGCGGCGCTCGGTTGGTCATGCAGCGCATGCACCTTGGCGGCGATGAGATGGGT
>JBAUXQ010000204.1:0-11162 GCA_049584355.1 Roseiarcus sp.
CCTGATGCGCTTCATCCTCCCCGTTGCGGTTCTGGCGGCGGCGCTCGCGGCGCTACTCATGACCCCGCCGCAGTCGACCCTGTTCGGGCTCGACCACCAAAGCTTCGCCAGCGCCGCAATCGGCGCCGCGCTTTTGCTGTGGCTCCTCCTTTCGGGCCTGCGTTCGGCGCGGCCGAGCGACGTCGCCCGCATCGCCAGCGCAGCCGCGATCTGGGCGGCGCTCTTGCTCGTGCTGACCGGAGTCTACGCCTATCGGTACGAGGCTTCCGACATCGCCGAGCGCATCGCAGGCGAGCTTTTTCCGTCCGAGCCCGAGGTCGGCAGCGGCGGCGAAGTGATCGTCAACCAGCGTCTCGGCGGCGAATTCGCGATTACCGGGCGGGTCAATGGCGCGCGCGTGACTTTCCTGTTCGATACCGGCGCTTCCGCCGTGGTTTTGACCGCCGCCGACGCGCGACGTGCGGGGATCAACACCGCCGGACTCGAATTTGACGCGCCCGTCACCACCGCCAACGGTGCGGCGCTGGCGGCGGAGGTTCGGCTCGACCAGGTCGCGGTCGGGCCGATCGTGATGCGCAATGTCGCGGCGCTGGTCGCCCGCCCCGGCGCGCTGGACGAGAGTCTGCTCGGGATGAGCTTTCTCGGGCGGCTCAAGAGCTATGCGGTCGAGCGCGGGCGGCTCGTCCTGACGGCGCGGTAAAGTCTCGCCCTACTCGGCCGCCCAAAGCCGCTCGAAAGACAGGCGTCCGCCGGCGCGCTCCCACCCTCGCTCCACGAGAGCAACGGCGCTGCGCAAGACGTCGAGTCCGGCGCCGGCGCGGACGCCCTCGCTCGCCAGAACGCGCCGGTAAGCCCGCGCCCCAGGCCGGCCGGCGAACAGGCCATGGAGATGCCTCGTGAAATCATGCAGGCGCTCGCCGCGCTCAAGCCCGCGCGCGATTGCCGGCATGAACGCTTCGATCGCCTCGAAGCCGTCAGCGACCGGCGCCTCGTCGCCGAATAGCTCAGGGTCGACGCCGATCAGGAGTTCCGGCGTCTGATAGGCGGCGCGCCCGATCATGACCCCGTCGACATGCTGAAGATGCGCGCGCGCTGATGCGAGATCGGCGACGCCGCCGTTGAGGATGATCGGCCAGTCGGGATAGGCGCGCTTCAGCGCATGAACGAGCGGGTAGTCGAGCGGCGGGATCGACCGGTTGTCCTTAGGGCTCAAGCCGTCGAGCCAGGCTTTGCGCGCATGGACGATGAGAGCCGCCGCGCCGGCCGCCCTCGCCGCTTCGGCGAAGGCGGCGAGCGCCTCTCGCGGCTCCTGCTCGTCGACGCCGATCCGGCACTTGACACTGACCGGAATGTCGACCGCCGCGGCCATCGCCGCGACGCAGTCGGCGACCAGCCGCGGTTCGCGCATCAGGCAGGCCCCGAACCGGCCGCTCCGCACCCGGTCGGACGGGCAGCCGCAATTGAGATTGATCTCGTCGTACCCGAACTCGGCGCCGATCCGGGCCGCTTCGGCGAGCCGCGCCGGGTCCGCGCCGCCGAGCTGCAGCGCGACCGGATGCTCGTCGGCCGCAAAGCCGATCAGGCGCTCGCGCGGGCCGAACACAACCGCGTCTGCCGTCACCATCTCGGTATAGAGCCGCGCCCTGCGCGTGAGCACGCGATGGAACGCCCGACAGCGCCGGTCGGTCCAGTCCATCATCGGGGCAATAGCGAAGCGGCGTCTATCTAAGCTATTCATTTCATTGTATTTTTATATCTTCGGGTCGCTCCAATCTCCAGTTGGAGACATTGCGGAAATTGTCTTCGACACTGTATCCGAAGTCGCCCTGAGCCGCCACAGGGTCCTTCCTCACTTGGCTTGTGTCCGCCAACTGAGTGCGCACGTTGCGAACACGAGTCGTGGCCGACAGCGCTGATCACGGCGGTGGCTGCCCGCGCGTCGCCCAGTTGGCCAAGAGCCAACTCGGTGTGACCGGTCGGCCGCAAGACTCGACGATGGCCTGGATTTTCGTCGTGCGGCCACCCCGCGCAGGGCTTTTGACCGACGAACAGGGATCTGCGTTTCTCTATGTCCTCGTGGGAGGCAGTTGGGAACAGCGAAGGGCATTTGAGCGGGGATCAGCGAACCTGCCCTGATCGCGCCGCCCGCGCTGTGGATCGGCCAGCCCGCTCAAGCGTCTGCGTCGAGATACACGCCTCCGCCCTGCTCAAACACATGATCTATGTGTGCGTCAACCTTCCTGATAAAATCGGCAACCGCTCGAGCCTCGCCGCCCTTGTCGGCAGACGATTTTCCGGCCTTGAGTAACTGGGCCAGCCTCTCCGCGACCTGACCGGCATAGGCTCTCGGAACGATGACAGCTCCCTCGATGCTGGCGCTGACGACGTCACCGGGCTGCACGATCACGCTTCCGCAACAGACTGGAACATTGATCTCGAAAGGGCCGGACTTCGGCCCCGACCACGCCGCCACTCCAGCGCCGTAAAGGGGAAAGCCTGCTCGCTGTGCGTCTTCGATATCCCTGTAGGCTCCGTTGATCACGAAGCCGGCGAGTCCGTAGTCCTCGATGGCCGCGCGCAGGAGTTGAAAGCCCCCCAAGCACCACGTCGTGAACCCTTGGGCATCGATCACCAGTACATCGCCCCCCGAGGCGACGGATATCGCCTTGACGACGGCAAGGTTGTCGCCAGGCGGGCATTTGACAGTAACGGCCGTGCCGCACACCGGCGGGGCAGGCCTGTAGAGCGGTTCGATCGCCTGCATCGTGTAAAAGCGGCCGACAAGATCGCTGATATCGGTAACGGGAAACTGTGCGATAGCGGCGACAAGTTCCTTCGGGGTTCTCGGAAATATTCGCAGGATCTGCGAGGGAATGATCGGGTCGCGCGAGTGCAGATGCAGCGTGGAGACGGACGTCATTTGGAACCTCTCGAAGGGACAAAGGGATCGGGGCTTGATCTCGTCACGAGATAGCGCGAACGCCTCCGACGGCAAAAGCTGATCCGGCTCCGAAAATCCGCGGCGCGGCGGACAGAATCCACGAGCTAGCGAAAAACTTGTTTCTCACCGCTGGCGAACGTGTGCACGGAACGCCGATGACGCGCTCCTCCACCGGGGCAAACGACCTCCCGGCTAAACAGTCGTATCGCCGCGATTCCATCCGCGTGCGCGATCGCCGAAGGCTTCCCATCCGTCTTCGGTGACCACGACCGTGTCCTCGAGCTTGATAAAGCCGCGTTTATGGGGGTTCGTCGTTTCTATCGAGAGCACCATGCCGCTCTCCAGCGGTTCTGAGGCATGGTCGTCCGGGTAGGGGATCGGGCCTTGGCTCGTAAGGCGGGGCGCCTCGTGGCTGACCAAGCCCATCCCATGCGCTACAAATTCCAGCACGTTTGCATGCCGCGACCGTCGGATAATCGCTTCGGCGGCAGCGAAGATCTCACGTCCCGGAATGCCGGCGCGGATCGGCTTTCTGGAAGCCAATTGAATCTCGTCGATCTCGCTGAGCAGATCCTCCAACTCCGCGTCGGGCTCCCCATGGATTCCCATTCGGGCGAGGTCGCCGATATAACCTTTGTAGTTGGCGCCCGAGTCCAAGCAAAGCACATCGCCCTCTCGCCAGAACAACTTCTCCGATGGGGCGCGGATGTGACTCGTCCCGGCGGCGATCAAGCAATAGTCGAATTCCATCCCCCGCAGCACCTCCTCGCGACGCAGAGACTCGGTCAGGTCAGCCGTGGAGGCGCCGGGGCCATGGCCCGCTATGACCGCAAGCATAGCGTCGACCACTTTGTCCGACGCCTCCCTGAGACATTCGAGTTCTTTCGGCGTCTTGACCGCACGGAATCGCTCTAAAGGCGCTAGCGCATCGATCAACGTGGCGTCCGGCAGGCCAGCGCGCAACGCTCGGTCGGCGTCAGCCCCGAGAAAAGCTGTTTCGATACCGATTCGCCCCCGCTCCAAGCCGATGGATTTCAGGTGATCGACGGCCGCACCCGCGGCGCCTGGACCATACCAGGCGGAGACGAAATGAGGGGCCCAAAGCGCGCCGAGCTCTCGCTCGCTCTTTTCAGTCCCGACGCCAATATAGCAGGTCCTTTCGACGTGTCCGCGCTGGTAGATGAGGAGGGGCACATAACGCCCAACGCCAATCGCATCGGCATGCGCGAAGAAGAAGAATCTGTACCCCCCCAGCAGGTAACGGATGTTGTGCTGCGAGGAGACGACGAGGGCGTCGATTCCGGCGCGGTCGAGGACGACGTCAAGCTTGGCGGCGTCGAAAGGGACGGCGGAACTCCCGGAGCTTGCCGCCGCGTTGGTCAGTTTCTCGTTCATGGGTTGCCTCCTGTTTGAATCCAGCCGCGGGAGCGGTGACGAGTCTTGGGCGAGCGTATGAGAGCGCTTTCCTGCTTTCGGTCGACAACAAACCTATGCCCCGAGGGCGAAGCCGCGCGGTCTCGACCAATCGGAAATCCACGCCCTCGCCTTTCGCGGCGGACCCGCTTTGTGCTTCCGTCTCTTCCGCGAGCATGTGCTGTCGTCGCTTCCCTTCCGGCGGTCATCGGGGCATCTCTTCACGCCGGAGTTGGCGCCGGCGGTTAACACGGCGCCAACTGTTCGTTGTATCCTGACCCTATCACCCTCCAATGCGCGGGAAAGCCGGGCGATAATCACTTGCCCCAGATCTTGCGATAGGCGTCCTGATAGCCATTTTGTGGATCGTAGACATTGTTGGGGCCGCCATCCCTGTCGATGTTTGAGGCGGTGAAGAGATGCACAGGCCCGACGTAGCCGCTCGATGGCTCGCCGGCGAAGGCACGGTTCAACTCGTCGACGCATTGCCAAGCCTGTTGACGAAGCGGGTCCGCGGCCGTTGCGACCTGATACTCTTTGGACCGAATGCGTTGAAACGCGGACGGCGAGCCGTCGTTGCCAATGTTGCGTGGATAGCCATCAGGGGGGATGCCGGCGGCCTGCAGCGACGGCGCCATGGCGTCGAAATAGATATCGTTGATCCCCAAGGAGTAGGTCCACTTCTTGCCGAATCGCGCTAGCAATGAGGTGGTGAGCTGCGGAATCCGAGCCTGAGTGTCGTCGAGCGGCGTGACCTCGACCGCAAGGAGCGAGCAGCCCGAGCATTGCTTGATGATCGCAGCCATCTCATCCGACTTGACGATCGCCATCCTGTATGTGCTGTCGGTGAAGATCACCACACCCGCGGTGCCGTTCGAGTCGGCGACAGCATAAAGCGCGGACGCCTTGCCGACTTCCGGCGGAGCGGTGTTGACGTTGAACACGACCGGCGGATCGGCGATTGGGCCCGGCACCGGGCCGATGTGCCAGCCATCGACCTTGATGCCCTGCTTGGCCGCCTGCTGAAGCAATTCGACGTAAGGGCTGACGTCGACCCCGCCGAGCACGATCCCGTCCGGCTTGAGCGCGATCGCTTGCGACAGCGCCGATGACACGCCGGCTATTGTTCCGTTCCCGTCGATGAGCCGGTACTTCCAGCCGATGATCTTCGCCGCTTCCTCGACTCCTTCGCCGACCGCGCTCACGCTCGCGGTGCGTTGATCGACCGAGAGGTAGATGATGAATTTGTCCGGCGCCGCTTTAGGACCGGTGGTGGGACCGGTCCACGGCCCCGACGGGGCGGTTGCCTTCGCGGTGAGCTCCTTCGCCTGCTTGAGAAAGTCGTCATCGGCGCGAGCCATTCCGGCGGAGAGCGCTGCGATCGCGACTGAGCTTCCTACGACGATCGGAGCAAGACGGTATCTTGACATTATTTTCCTCCTTTGATGATGATATTATGGCCTTTCATGAAGATACTCGGGCGCGAGATTCCTCTCCTCCTTTTATAGTTCATTTACGGTGCGTTCATCGACCTGGCGCCCGGACGAGCGACGGAGCGGCGGCGTTGGGCAAAGCCTGCGAGCCCGATCGAGACGATCAGGGTCGCTCCGTTGAATAGCGGCTCGACGAAGAAGGCGCCGCCGAGCTGTTGAAGCCCGGAAATGCCGACCGCCAAAATCGTTACCCCGACGATCGTGCCCAGCACGTTGACTCGACCAGGTTTGATGGTGGTCGAGCCAAGAAACGCGCCCACCAGGGCGGGCAGCAAATATTCAAGGCCGACGCTTGCTTGGCCGATACGCAGTTTCGAGGCGAGCACAATGCCCGCGAAACTCGATAGCAAGGACGAGGCGACGAAGACCCCAATCACATACGAACGGACGGGGATGCCGTTCAGCGCGGCGGCCTTCTCATTCGCCCCGATCGCGTAGATGTGACGTCCGAGCGGAGTTCGCTCGGTGATCACCCAAAGCATGATCGCAAGCGCCGCAACGTAATAAGCGGCGATCGGAACGCCTGCAAACGAGAGCGAATTGATGTCGAGGAAACCGGTCGGCAGCTTGGTGATAAGCTGGCGGCCGCCCGTATACCAGAGGGCCAGGGCGTAGAGAATCGTTCCGGTGCCGAGGGTCGCGATGAAAGAATCGATCTGGGCGACCTCGACAAGGACGCCGTTGATCAGGCCGCAAAAAAGGCCGCAGCACAGTACGACCAGGCAGGCGAGCGGCCAGGGGATGCCGAATTGCAGTTGCAGGCCGATCGCAAGGATATGCCATATCACGATCCCGTAGCCCACTGTTAGATCGACGCGCCCCGTCATCATCGGCAGCATCGAGGCGAGCGACAAGATCGCGATGATCGCCTTGTCGTTGAGGATCGAGCGGAAGTTGAGGTAGGTCGGGAACGTGTCCGGCAGCGCAATCGAGAACCCGACGATCAGCAGCGCGGTCAGGATTGGCAGGCCGTACACCGGAAGCTGCCGAAGGATCGCTTCGCGTCGCGTCAACCCCGCAAGCTCCGCGCGCGTCGGCTCAATGGCGTTAGACCGGATGGTTTGCATTGTCTGACCCGTAAGAAGGAGCCGACGCGGATCCCGTAACGCTGGCGGACGCGGCCGCGAGCAAGTTCTCGATCGACAGATCCGATTGACCAAGTTCGGCCACGACCCGGCCGCGGTCGAAGACGAGGGCCCGGTGGCAAACCTTCGAGACCTCCTCGAAATCAGTCGAGACAATCAGGATCGCCGCGCCGGTCTTGAGGGCGACGTCGAACAGTTTGTAGATCTCGACCCTCGCCCCGACGTCGACGCCGGCGGTCGGGTCACTGAAGACGTAGACCTTGCCGCCGATGTTGAGCCAACGCCCGACGACGACCTTCTGCTGATTGCCGCCGGAGAGAAGTTCGATTGGCAGGTCGGGATCGTTCGGCCTTAGGCCGAGGCCCCGGCCGAGTTCGAGCGCCTCGCGCGACTCAGGCGCGGGAGCGAGAAAGGAGAGCAGCCTGCGTCCGGCCGCGACCGGGTTGATAAACAAGTTCTCGCGGATCGACAGGTTGGGAGCCACAGATTCGCCGACGCGGTCGGCGCCGACGAAATTGATGCCTTCGGCCATTGCGCGCCTAGGGCTCGATGACGCGATCGGCCTGCCGTCGAGCAGGATGGAGCCGCTCGCGATCGCCGTGAGGCCAAAAAGTCCCCGGCCGATATGCTCCTGTCCAGCGCCGCGCAAACCGACAAGCCCGACGATCTCGCCCGCGTAAATCTCGGCGTTGAGTGGGCCTGTCCGGTCGACGACCGCCTCTTCGAAGACAAGTCGCGGGGAACCCTCTTGCTTCAGCGGTTGCCGGCTGATTCGAGATGGTTCGCGCCCGACGATCAGGAGGATAAGTTCCTCTGGCGTCGTCGCCGCGACACGGCGTTCGCCCGCGACCCGCCCGTCACGTAGCACCACCACTCGGTCGGCGATCTCGAAAACCTCGTCGAGGCGATGGGAGACATAAATCATGCCGACGCCGCTGGCGGAAAGCCGGCGTATGGTGGTGAAGAGCCGAGACACCTCGTCCGCGGGAAGACTCGCGGTCGGTTCGTCAAGGACCAAGATCTCGGCCTTCGCCGCCAGGCAGCGTGCGATCGCCACAAGCGACTTCTCGATGCGGCTCAGGCTCTGGACCCGGACGTCAGGGTCGATCCGGGCGTCTAGATAATCGAGGGCGCTCGTGGCGCGCCGGCCCGCCTCGTCCCAGTCGATGAGCCCGTTCTTGCGCGGATAACCCAGTGTCAGGCAGATGTTTTCCGCCACTGTCATCCACTCAATCAGGCCGAGATCCTGGTGAATGAACGCCATTGGCAGCCGCCGCAAAGCGGGGCCGGAGACTTCAGCGCCGTGAAACGCGATGCGCCCGGAATCGAGAGAATAGACATTGGCGAGAATCTTGATGAGGGTGGACTTTCCAGCGCCATTTTCCCCGAGAAGCGCGAGAGTTTCGCCGGCGCCGAGGTAAAGGCTGACGTTGTCTAGGGCGCGCGTGCCGCCGAACTGCTTTGACACCGCGCGCACGGAGAGCAATGAGCCGCCGGCCGCTTCTCGGAACTCTTCAGCCGCGGCGACGGACGCCACCGTCACGGCTTCTCGCTTGCCGACCATACGCGGTTCTCTCCCAGGCGCTGCCGCGGGCGCTTTGCAGAGGGCGGCGCCGATCAGTTCGGCCTGACGACGTATCCGTAGGCCGCATTGCTGCGCAGGCCGCCTTCGTTGAGATAGGCCAGCTTTATTTTGCCGAGATCGTCTTGCTCCCATTGCGAGAGGTCGCCCTCCTTCACTGGGATCCTGTAATGGCGGGCTGCATTGAGCCCGAGGATTGAGCTTTTCACCAATCCGTCCGGCTCGCCCATCGGCGCATAACCAAAGCGCCTCTGCAGATCGTCCGGGATTTCGAGGCGGCGGAACGCCTCGATCTGCCATTGTGGCGTGCCCTGCCAGACCGCATCCGTGCCCCAGAATACGTGATCGTATCCAAGGCCCTTGATCAGCATGCCGAGCATGGCGGAAGCTATGCGTGGGCTGGTGACGGCGACGCTGGCAAAGCTCGTTCCGAGATCCGCGTAAACATTCTTGACGCCGTACTTTTCGGGGATGCGGGCAAGGTCGCTTACCCAGCGCAGCTCACCGGTCTTTTCGTAGCGGGCGAGATCCTCAACGAAATCCTGAAGCTGAACCGCAAGGGCAGCGTGGTAGATGACGAAGCTGATTTGCGGCCAGTCCTTGGCGGCTTTGCCGACATCGTCGACAGCGGAATACCGCCAGGTATCGGGCATCAAGCTCGCGTAGTCCGCTGGCAATAGCCCCTTGTGGACGCACACCGTAGTGATGCTGGCCTTGATCGCCTTCTCATAGAACGGATACATTTCTCGCTCGTCATCCATCCGCCACGGATGCCGCGCCGTTTCGGCTGCGATCGGATCTCCGACCGTGTAGCCCTTCCAGCTGGTCGGCTTCAAAACGGCGATGGCGCGGTCGACCTCGTCCATCCAGCCGGGGGATTTGGGCGAGATCAGTGCGTGGTAGTAGAGGCGCTTGTTTTTCGCCAATCCGTTGATGAAATCGGCTGCTTCCTTGATTTGGTCGTTTGAAAGGAAGGTTTTATCGGGATCGTCGGTTGGGGCGCCCGATAGAAGGCCGATATGGGTGTCGCTGTCGAAATAGATTTCCTTGAGGAAATTGTCGAATTTGTACAGATCAAGCGTCAACTTGGACGAGGGACCAAGCCCCGGGTTCCAGCCGTGGTCGGCGGCCCAGCGGGCGGTGTCAAGCAACCCGTCCCAGGCATAATCATCGCGAACAAAATGAAGCTGGTCGTCGAAGACGAATTGCTTGGCGAACTTCTTTTGGCGCGCAAGGGCTATACTTAAATCTTTTGTCTCATCGCGGTCGACTTCGAAGAGCGAACCGTAGACTTCGTTCATTGCGACAAAAGCGGCCGCCATGCCCATGGGACTGCGCAGGAACCGATAGATATCAAGACCCTGTTTGCGCCCATTGGTTTCGGCGAGGCCTTTGATGCGCGCCTCAACCTCTCGCTGTTTCTCGTTCTGGGGCAGCGGATTGAACTCGGCGTTCGAAATCATCTGGGTCGGAACGGGCGAGCGGAACGCGGCCTCGTCGGCCGGAACAAGCCCCGCAAGCTCGCGCTCGCTCAAAAATCCCACGACCAAACTCTCCACGGGTGAAGCGTAGCGCCACGCTTCCAGGCCAGTCTGACGAAGCTAACAAGCAGAGAATGGAAAGTTAAATCGATATTTCTTCGTCGATTTGATAGATCAGACTTATCAAACAAACCCGAGCGGATTTACGCCGCGCCTGCATCCACCCCCGATCAGGGGCCTTCCCGTCAAGCTTGACCAGAACCCCAGGGGGGAATAGTGTTTCCCAAAGGTCGTGATTGGCGATGACGCAATGCAACCGCTGGGTTGATTCTACGCCCGGTCGGGGGTAGTGTTTCCCAAACGTCATCGTCGGCGATGACACAATGCGACGGCTGGGCTGATTTTATGGTCACATTCAGGGCGCGGTCAGTTGCTCTAGCCGGCGCTTTCGCGGTCGGCGCGCTGTGCGAAGCGTTTATTTCTGCGCCTGCGCAGGCGCAGACTTTCGTCGGCGCGTTCGGCGATACGACGGACCTCGACGCCACCCTCGAACTGTTCGACAGCTCTGGCGCGATGGTCGCCACGGTGTCCACGGACACCTCGTTGGGCATCTTTCAGGGATTTATTAGCAACTCGGACACCTCGGTAGTGCCATCGTCCGGCGGTCCAGGCAGCACCAATACGAGCTATGCTGTCGGCTCTTATGCCGGTAGCCTTCTCATCGATTATTTCGGCTTCAACATGAGCGGTGTCACCGCGACTATCTCGACGGCGAAATTGGTCGTTTACTCAGGCGAGATCACCAACGATCTCACATACAAATTGTTCGCCGCAACGCAGTGGGTCTCTGACTTTGAGACGCCGGCCGATCAGAACGCGGCTCTATATGCGACCATGGTGAAGACGGTGAGCAGCGGCTCCTACGGCTCCTTCGAGGTCGCCCAAAACGAGACGCATCCTTTGGCGCAGCTCATATTTACGCTCAACGCGGCTGCGGTGACCGACATCCAAGCGGCGATCAAGGCCCAAGGCGTGTTTGCGATCGCCGGCCAAGCCTCCGCCCCCGTGCCGGAGCCCTCGACCTGGGTCATGATGCTCGCCGGCTTCGCCGGACTTGGCGTCGTTGCGCGCCGCCGCGCGGCCAAGCGCCGGGCCGCGGCCGCGGCC
>JBAUXQ010000205.1:0-5274 GCA_049584355.1 Roseiarcus sp.
ACACACGTGAAACAGGCCGATTTCCTTGAATTTCCTTGTCGGAAATAAGCCTTTTCAGAGGTTTGCGCAGACCGGCGAAAAAAGATCTTTGCTCCTCACCTTCCTGTCCGACGCTGCCGCCTGGCGGCGCGGGGGAGAATGAGAGCAAGCTGGCAACGGATTGCCGAAAATCTCACGTGCGCCAGATTTTCAGAAAAGACACTTAACTGACAAAGTATTGAAACTGCTGAGTTAACTCGCGCGAGGTCACTCTGGTCGAACAAAACAAGAACAAAAGCTTGCGCTTTGACGCCGGTGGCGGCATAGTGAGGCAAGTCCGAGACGTGCGGCTTCGCGCGACGGCTCTCTCTTCCTCACCGCCGAACTCCTCCCTCCCCGCCCGACCGGCGGCGGCTCGCGCCCGCGCGCGTTCTCTCCAGCCATCCCATCCAGGCGCAAATGACCGATGCGAACCCGCCGATCCCCTCGAGACGCTCCGCGCTGAGGCGCCCCAAGCGCGTCTCACTTCGCCAGAGGCGGGGGTCGGCATCGAGGAGGCCGGCGGAATGAGCGACGAAGCGGAGACGGGCGGCGCCTCGCGCGCCCGCGGGCGGCGCCCTCACCTGGCCGCGGGCGCAAAGATCCAACGGGCCAGCGACATTCTCAAACTCGAACCCGGCGCCCGCGTCCGGCTTATCGAATCGATGACGCCGCTCGAATGCTCGCAATTGTATCACGACTGGGCGTTCTGGGCTCGCTCCGACCAGGCGCCGCCGCCGGGCGACTGGATCATCTGGCTCATCCTGGCCGGACGTGGCGCCGGCAAGACCCGAGCGGGCGCCGAAGCGGTGCGCCACTGGGTGGAGACCTACCCGATCGTCAACCTGATCGGCGCGACCTTCGCCGACGTGCGCGACACCATGATCACCGGCGAATCCGGTATCCTCGCCTGCTGCCGGCCCGATGAGCGGCCGCGCTTCTTCGCCGCCGACCTGCGCCTCGAATGGCCGAACGGCGCGGTGAGCTGGCTCTTCTCGGCCGAAGAGCCCGATCGGCTCAGGGGCAAGCAGCACATGAAGCTGTGGTGCGACGAGCTCGCCGCCTGGCGGGAACCCGACGCCTTCGATCAGGCGCTCTTGGGCTTGAGACTCGGAGACAAGCCGCAGGCGGTCGTCACCACCACGCCGCGCCCGACCAAGATCATCAAGTCGCTCGCCGCCGACGGGGACACCATTGTCACCCGCGGCTCGACCTTCGACAACCGGGCCCACCTGGCGCGGGCGTTCTTCGAACGCATCACCGCGCGCTACCAGGGGCGGCCGATCGGGCGCCAGGAGCTGATGGCCGAAATCGTCGACGAGACGCCCGGGGCTTTATGGACGCGCGCCCTCATTGAGCGCCAGCGCGTCCGTCCCGAGGCGGCGCCGATCGAGTTCGCCGAAATCGTGGTTGCGGTCGATCCGCCGGCGCGCTCATCGGCCAGATCCGACGAATGCGGGCTCATCGTCGCCGCAAGGACTGAAAGCGGGCTCTTCTACGTGCTCGCGGACCTCACGAGCCAGGGTGATACCCCGGGCGGGTGGGCGGCGCGGGTCGGCGCCGCCTATCGCGGCTTCAAGGCCAACCGTGTGGTCGCCGAAATCAACAACGGCGGCGACATGGTGACGGAAGTCCTGCGCCAGAGCGAGCCCAATCTCCCGGTGCGCGCGGTTCACGCGACGCGTGGCAAGTTCCTGCGCGCCGAGCCGATCGCGGCGGCCTACGAACGCGGGCTCGTCTATCACGTCGGCGCGTTCGGCAAGCTCGAAGACCAGCTCTGCGCGCTGACCCCCGACTTCGACCGCGGTGCCTCGGGCTATTCGCCAGACCGGGCCGACGCGCTGGTGTGGGCGCTCGCCGACCTCCTGGGCCTCGACCGGCAGCGCGCGGGAGGGATGATCGAGTACTGGTCGAAGGCCAGCGAGTAAAGCGCACGCAACGAAAATCGATGGCGTGCGCCGGCGCGTCCTTCGAGGCCTTGTTCTGCAAGAAGCGTCTCGCAGCGGGAGAGGGCTGCCGGGCTGCTCGTCAAGCAAAGCCAAACAGATCGCAGCGCCTTGGCCCCTGCTCCTCTTCGTTTGGGAGAGGCAATCGCCGCTCGTCGACGCGGCCGCAGAATTCCGTTTGTCCCCAAAGGAGAATTTCATGTCAGAAACCGCAATCGCGGCGGCGCCGATCGTTTCGGCGCTGTCGCCCTTCATTAACGCCGCCGCCTCGGGCCTCGTGATCGGGGTCGGCGGCCTCCTTTTCGCTGGCCTCGCCCGCTGGACCGGGATCGCGTTCACGCCGGACGTTCAGGCTGAGCTCGAAAAGGCGGCCGACGCTGAGGTCCATGCGCTGATCGCCGGAGCCGAGAACAATCTCGCGACCGGCAAGTTCAGCGTCGGGAATCCGCTCGTCGCGACGGCGACGACCGCGCTCATCGCCAACGCGCCTGAGATCGTCGCCAAGCTCGGCCTGAACGAGGCCGAGGTCCGGGACACGGTCGTCAAGGCGATCGGCCGGGCGCAGAAGGCGATGACCGCATCGCCTGCAAGCCCGCCCGGAAAGGCGGTCGGCTGACAAATCGAGCGCAAGGCCGTCCGCTCGCACCACTGACGGCCGCAATCCACGAGGAAAATCACATGTCCGGTCTTAGTTCCTTCTTCAGCACCCTTTCGTCAGCGTTGAACGCCAACAACGTGTCGGCCGCCGCAACCGCGGCTTCCGCCCTCCAGTCGGCGCTCGGCGCTTCGCAGGCGGTCACTGGCCAGGCTCAGTCCTTCTTGAGCAACTTCCAGCTGGCGCAGGCCACCGGCAACACCGTCGGCATGCAGATGGCCATCCAGGGCCTGATGAGCATGCAGTCCCAGTTGCCGCCCTCTGTTGCGCCCCAGCTCTCGCTGCTCAGCAATCCGACGATTCAGGCGGACAAATCGCAGAGCGCCGTCGCGATCGCCAATATCCAGACCGCGCTGGCTCACACCAGCTTTCTGTGACCACTGCCGGTCAGGTCGGCGCAGCGATCAAGGCGCTCGGCGACATCAATACCAGCGCCTTGTCGGCCGCGTGGCGGAGCAAGTTCTCCAACCTCGACGCCGACGCCGTCCTGGCCGAGGATGCGCTTGGCGTGATCGCCGTCTTCTTTCCGCAAGCGGCGGCGATCGCGGCGCTGATCGCGCTGCTCGTCGAGGTCAGGCCGTTCCTCGACCTTCACCTGCCGACAGGGAACGCTGATCCCGAGATCGACGCCAACGCCTATCGCGGCCGCGGCGGCCGGGGCAACTGATCCCGGCCGCTCTCTCGTGTTACCGCCGCGGCGGGAACTCGCCGGCGAGCACGGCGTGCAGCGTCGCGCCGAGCTTGCGGTTGAACTCCTCGGCCTGGAACTGGGCGTTGACGGCCTCGGTCTTGTCCTCGCGTGGCTGCGGACATTGCGCGTCGGCGCGCGCGCCCGATCGCTCGACCATCGCCTTGAACGCACTTTCGAGCTCAACCCGGTCGCGCTCGGCGGCGAAGACATCGGTGATCCAGACGTCGGCGCCGCTCTTCGACGCGGCGACGCAGAACGTCCAGCGCGGCGCCGCGTCAGCAGGCGCCGGCAAGCCAATCGCGATCGCGACCAGCGCTATCGATTGGCGCATGACCCTTTCCACTCTCGCGTGAGTCCTGCACGCGCAATCTAGGCGCCAATCCCTAACGGAAGGCAAAGGCGCGCTGGCGCCAGCCCCATCAAGCCCTTTTCGCCAAGGAACCGATTCGATGTCGGACGACGCTCTCAGACGGCCCCTGCCCCCAAGCGTTTTCGCCCGCCTTGCCCAGGCGACCCGCTACGCCATCACCGGCGTGTCGCCGGACACCTGGTTCGGACCGCTGCAACCGCTCGCGCCGATGGCCCCGCCGGAGGTCAAGGGCCGGCAGTTCGACTATCCGTTCGGGGCCAACCTCAACTATATCCCGCGCGCCGAGGACGGCATCTCGTTCGCCGAATTGCGCGGCCTCGCCGACGCGCTGCCGCTCCTAAGGGCGGTGATCGAAACCCGCAAGGACCAGATCGCCGGTCAGAACTATGCGGTGCGGACCCGGGCGCGCGCCGACGCGCCGGATGCTTCGAAAAGCATCGACGCGGTTTCGCGCTTTCTCGCCCGCCCCGACCGGCGCCATTCATTCGCGGACTGGCTCAGGATGCTGGTCGAGGAGATGCTGGTCATCGACGCGGCGACCATCTATCCGCGCTACGCCAGAGGCGGCGCGCTCTATTCGCTCGACATCATCGATGGCGCAACGATCAAGCCGCTGATCGGCGAGGACGGGCGCGCGCCGGACGCACCGGACCCCGCCTATCAGCAGATCCTCAAGGGGGTTCCGGCCGCCGACTTCTCGGCCGAGGAGCTCCTCTACCTGCCTCGCAACCTGCGCTCGCACCGGCTCTACGGAATGAGCCCGGTCGAGCAGATCGCGCTCACCGTCAATATCGCGCTGCGGCGCGACGCGGCCACCCTCGACTATTACCGCACCGGCTCGACGCCCGACGCCTTCGCCACCCTGCCGAAGGAATGGACCGCCGACCAAATCCGCTCGTTCCAGGATTACTTCGACGCGCTGATGAGCGGCAACCTGGCGCGACGGCGGATGACCAAATTCATGCCCGCCGACTTCAAGCTGATCGAAACCCGCCAGCCGCCGCTGAAAGACCAGTACGACGAATGGCTGGCGCGCATCATCTGCTACGCATTCTCGGTTCCCGCTTCCGCATTCGTGTCGCAGGTCAACCGCGCGACAAGCGAGACCCTGCGCCAGCAGGCGACGCAGGAAGGGCTGATTCCGCTCAAGGCCTGGGTGAAGAACGCGCTCGATTGCGTGATCCAGGACTGCATGAACGAACCCGGCCTTGAGTTCGTGTGGGTCCGCGACGACGCGGTCAATCCGCTCGAACAGGCGCAGGCGCTCAACATTCTCGTCTCCGCCGGCATCAAGACGCCCGAGGAAGCCCGAGCGGACCTCGGCCCTCGCGCCGTCGAAGGGCGGTGTAGCGCCGACTGCGGCAGGGACGCGGGGGTTGGGAAAGTTCAATGACCAAGTTCATGCCCGCCGACTTCAAGCTCATGGAAACCCGCCAAACTCCACGGATTCCGGGCCTGAGAACAAAACACGAACATTTTCTTGACCGCTTACTCGCGCTCCTCAGTCGCACAGACATTCATGATCTGGAGCTTCGATTGGGGGAGCGCATGGAGTCGCTCGCCGTTCGATTCGACCGAGCTTTCGACCCTCGTG
>JBAUXQ010000206.1:0-5136 GCA_049584355.1 Roseiarcus sp.
GCGCGTACGCCCTTGTTTTTGGCGTTCTCCTGCTCATCCTGTCGTTCCGGCTTCGCGCCAAGCACGACGAAGGCGGACACGCCGGGTTGGCTCAAGGGGCCGCCTGAATTTCTGGACCGCGCACTTGCTCTCGCATCTCGGATCGCTGGTTTCATCCTCCCACGACCAGCGACATTTGCCGGCGCCGCCGTTCGAGTAGCGGCGTCGGCGTTTTAGTTCGGCTAGTTCATTAAAAAAGCGAGTCTATCGATAATAGCCGCTAGCTTATGTCGTAATTGCCGCCGCGATAAGCGGGTCTCGGCGACTGCTTCAGAATTTCGAACCTCAGGCCTGGGCATCCTATTGCGCACCCGACCCGCCGCCTGCGGCGTCCTCCCGACCTGAAGGTGCGCGGATGCGTCGACACCGCGGGGTTCAAGGCCGCGTTCTCTCTCGCGCCTAACTCCCGGCCGCCTGCCTGGTTCCGCCGGGGCCGGCCGGCCCCTTCCTTTGACCGTCAGCGATCGGACGCGGGCATCGCCGTCTCGCGTGGCTTCCGGACGACCGTTTCTCCTGTCAACATCGACTTGCCAAGCGCGGCGCCCGGGTATTCAATGGAACTCGCACCTGGGTCTGGAAGTTGCAGTTAGCATCTGCGGGCCGCCCGCGGGAGCCGAGTATCCCTATGCCTGTCTTGGATCGATATGTCGCTCTGGCTAGTGCCCACGAGCAAGACGCTGCGACGAGCCGTGACATCCAATCGATTTGAGGTTCCGCGCTGTGCGACCCTCGCGGCGCCGAAATGTTCCATAAGGGAGGCCCGCTACAGCTGAACAAAAGCGACTGCGGAAGAATACACACCGAAGTTCGATACCGCAAAGGCTACGACCCTGATGTCCATATGGCGCAAGGGTATCAACGACGCCGCAGCCGCGCCTCCGGAGCCGCACTCGCAGGTCCTTGAACTCAGGCGACTCGTCCGCGACCTGATCGCCTTGTCGGCGTTGCCGGCGATGTGGAAGGACTACGAGCCTTACCGGATCGCCGACAGCGCCGCATCCGCGCTGGCCTCGATGATTGGCGCCGACTTCGTCTATGTCGGACTTCCGGACGACCCCCATCCCATTGACGTCGTGATCACGCCGGCGCCCGTCGATGCGGCCCGGCGCGATTCGATTGTGGCCGCCGTGAAGCGCGAAATCGGACGTGCAGGCGGTCGCCAAGCCGTATCGATCGCCAATCCTTCTTTGGGCGAACGGCTTCGGCTGGCGATCGCGCCTATCGGCCTTGACGGCGCCGGCGTGATCGCCGCCGGCGCCGAGGCCGTCGGCTTCCCGACCGAAACTCAGCGACTGCTCATCGGAATGGCGGCGAGCCTGGCGACCTTGGCCCTTCATCGCTGGCATGGCGAGACCGAGATGCGGCGGTTCGTCGCTCTGGTCGAAAGCTCAGCGGATTTGGTCGGCTATGCCGATCTCGACGGGACGGCGAGATATCTCAATCCGGCCGGAATGCGCCTAGTGGGGCTCGGCGACGGCGAAAAAGTCCTACCGCTGCACATCCTGGAGTTTCTCGCGCCGGAGGACCGGGCTCGCGCACGCGACGAGGCCTGGCCAATCGTCCGCCAATCAGGACGCTGGGTCGGCGAACTCACCTTTCGGCATTTTGCCAGCGGCGACGAGATTCCGATTCTGCTTGACTGGTTTCGCATCGATGATTCGCGCACCGGTGAAGCAATCAACGTCGCCGCGGTCGGCAAGGATTTGCGGGCGCAGAAGACGGCGGAACTCGAGCTGCGCCGTCTCAACGAGACTCTCGAAAGCCGGGTCGCTCAACGCACGGCCGAGCTTTCCGACGCCAACCAGAAGCTCCTGGCCGAAATGCTGGAGCATGAGCGTCTCGAGTCGCGCCTGCATGTGGCGAACCTCGAACTGGGTCATGCCGCGCGGCTGAGCACGGCGGGGCAGATGGCCGCGGCCATTGCGCATGAGCTCAACCAGCCGCTGACGGCGATCGTGAATTCCTTGGGCGCCGCCAAGCGCCTGCTGCAGCACGGGACGTTCATCGGCATCGACCCGGCGAAGGAGGTCATGGATCAAGCAGTGCAGCAATCCTTGCGCGCTGGCCAGGTCGTTGCCCGGCTGCGCAATTTCCTGATCCGCGGGGACACGGAAACGCGCGTCGAAGATGTCGCGACGATGGTCGACGAGGCGACCACGCTCGCCCTGATCGGCCCCAGCGCCTCAGGAGTGAAGATGCGCGTGCATCTCGATCCCGAAGCGCCGTATGTTCTCGGCAACCGAGTTGAAATCGAGCAGGTCCTGATCAACCTCGTGGGTAATTCGCTCGAGGCCATGGCCGGGGCGGATCGCCGTGAGCTTGGCGTGACGACCATACTTCGACGCCCCGACCTGGTGGAATTCGCCGTGGCCGACAGCGACTCCGGCATCGACCCCGACGTGGCGGAGCGCATTTTCGAGCCGTTCGTAACCACCAAGCGCAGCGGCATGGGCATGGGCCTGTCGATCTGCCGCTCGATTATCGAGTCGCACGGCGGCCGCCTCGAGTTCGAAGCGAACCCCGAAGGCGGGGCCCTCTTTCGCTTCACTCTCCCGGCGGTCCTGCCTGAGAGGGATCTCGATGCCAGCTGAGCGGACGATCCATGTGGTCGACGACGATGCGGCGGTGCGTCTCTCGCTCGAGCAACTCCTGGGATCGATGGGATTCGCCACCGTTTCCTATACGACCCCGGACGCCTTTCTGCTCGAGGCGCCGAGTCTTTTCGGCGGCTGCGTTCTCCTGGACGTCAAGATGCCCGGCATCAGCGGACTGGAGGTGCAGGCGAGACTCAGAGCCATTGGATTCGTTCCACCGATCATCGTCATCACCGGGCAGGGAGATATCCAGACAGCCGTTCTCGCCATGAAAGCCGGCGCCTTCGATTTCCTGGAGAAGCCTTACGAGGACGAGGTTCTGCTGGCGGCGATCGAGGCCGCGCTCGCCGCCTCCCCCGATGATCATATTCATCAGGCCGTGGATTCGGCCCGGCGGATCGCCAGGCTAAGTCCGCGCGAGCGGGAAGTGCTGGACGCCCTGGTTGCGGGAGCGTCGAACAAGGTCATCGCTTTCGATCTTGGACTGAGCGTGCGCACCGTCGAGGTGCACCGAGCGCGAATGATGGAGCGACTTGGGACGCGCCAGCTCGCGGAAGCGATCCGGCTTGCGGTGTTGGCGACGCTTGCGCCGCCGCCCCGGCCGCCCTCCGCCGATTGACCGCGTCGGCGACGGCTCAAGCCGCGGCCGGGCGCGCGCACTCGTTCCTCGTCATGTCGTCGTGCGGGAAGTGCTCGCCGCACTCGAGCACCGCCCGGTCGACGATCCCCACCGACCGAGGACCGAAGAGCTTGATCACGCCCTGTTGCTTGAGATGAGTCAGCGACCGGCTTACCGTCTCGACCGATAGCCCGAGATAGTCCGCCATATCGTAGCGCGAAATGGGCAATACGACGCGATCGCTCGAGCGGGAGGACACGCGCGCGGACATATCGAGCAGGAACGCCCCGACCTTCTCGATCGCCGTAGTCCGTCCGACGATCACGAGTTGTGACTGCAGTCGTAACAAGGCCTCGAACGTCGCCCGGCGGATTTCTCGCGCCAGTTGCGGATTGGATTCGGCCGCCGCCTCGGCATCGTGGCGGACGCACCGGGCAACATAGGTCTCGCGAGCGACGGCCTCGACGGTGTCGTCATATTCGTCGCCGTTGGTGAAGCCGAAGCAATCGCCGGGGAGCAGAAGATCGACGATCTGGCGCCGGCCGTCGCGCCTGATCACGCTTCGCCTTGCCGTTCCGGTGATGATCCAGAACCAGCGATCGGCACGCTGGCCCTGGCAACAGACTTGTTGCCCGCGCGAGCAGCAAAGGATCGAAGTCAGGGGCGTGAGCGCGTCGAATTGCCGCGCGCGGCCGACCATCGCCTGACGAATGCTTGGGGTCATCGAAACCTCCCAATCGGACGCTGCGCCCAAGCCCGTCGAAACGTCTAACCCAACGCCGCATCATCGATCGAGAACGCGGCGCTGGCAATTTGGTAATATCGCGTAACGTAAGATTACGTAGCGGGCCCACCTGTGGTTTGACCGTCGCCGATCGGCGCGCGTGCAAAAATAACGGGCGAATCTTGACCGCCATCAAGGCGATGAATCCCGTGCCTCAGATATTCGTTTGTCGGCGGCTGATCGCGAACGGCTGTAACGATCGTTTGAAATCTCCGCCTTGAGGCCGCCGTTTGGCAGAGACGGAGACGAGTCGATGGCTGGCGTTCTGGCTCCCGGCGCGGCAGCGCCGGACTTCACGTTGCGAGTCACTCCGGACCAATATCTGTCTCTTCGCGATCTGGCCGGAAAGCCGGTCATCATGGCGTTCTATCCGGCCGACTGGAGCCCGGTCTGCGGCGACCAGATGACGCTCTACAATCAGGTCCTGCCGGAATTCCGCAAGCATGAGGCCGAGTTGCTTGGGATCTCGGTCGACGGCGCCTGGTGTCATGAGGCGTTCGCCAAGGACCGGCACTTGCATTTTCCGCTGCTGGCCGATTTTGAGCCCAAGGGGGATGTCGCCAGGCGCTACGGCGCTTACCGCCTGGGCGAAGGCGTATGCGAACGGGCGCTGTTCGTGATCGACCGGAAGGGTGTCATTTTCTGGAGCTACCTTTCGCCAGTCGCCGTCAATCCCGGCGCGGACGGCATTCTTGATGCGCTGGAAAAACTCCCAGCCCCGGTGACGTCATGAGTTTTCTGAGAATACCCGTCACACCCGCCGACCACGTCCAAGGTCCCGACGACGCGCCGGTCACAATGGTCGAATATGGCGACTACGAGTGTCCTTACTGCGGCCTTGCCTTCCCGAACGTCAAGCTGGCGCAGAAGCGGTTCGGCAAGAAGCTCAGGTTCGTTTTCCGGCACTTCCCGTTGACCGAGGCGCACCCATTCGCGGAGGCGGCGGCGGAGGCCGCCGAATACGCAGGAACGCATGACCGCTTCTGGGAAATGCACGATGGGCTTTACACGAATCAGGACGAGCTCGGCTTGGCCTTGATTCTTGGCTTGGGCAGGGCCTTGGGACTTTCCGATCTCGGGCTGCGAGATGCGCTGGCGCA
>JBAUXQ010000207.1:0-3131 GCA_049584355.1 Roseiarcus sp.
GGGTTACCGCCGGCTATGGATGGTTTACGATCATAGCTCCGATTCTGGTGGCGGCCCCAGCCTATTTCCAGAGCAAGATGAGCTTCGGCGAGCTTATGGTGATCGTCGGCGCCTTCAACCAGGTCCAGAACGCGCTTCGCTGGTTCGTCGACAATTTCTCCAACCTCGCGGACTGGCGCGCGACGCTCCTGCGCGTGGCGAGGTTCCGCAAGGCAATCATGAAAATGGACAATCTCGGCGAGGCGACGAGCCGAATCCAATTTTCTGTGGCGGCGGAACCGTCGATCAAGATTGACGACCTTCACGTCGCTTCGCCCGCGGGCTGCGTGATGCTGAGCGAACCGCACGCGAACATGAAACCCACTGAGCGCGTCCTGATCACCGGCGACAATGGCGAGCACAAAGCCGTGCTGTTTCGCGCCATCGGCGGCCTGTGGCCGTGGGGAAGCGGGCAAATTACCCATCCAGAGCGTCGCAGCATCATGTTCATGCCGGTCCGCGCCTATATCCCGCCCGGCACCCTTCGCGCGGCCGTCGCCTACCCCCACCCGAGCGAGGACTACGACGCTGCCGCCATCGTCGGTGCGCTCACCGCAGTCGGACTCGAGCACCTCGGGCCCCACCTCGATAAGGAGGACCGATGGGACCGGGAGTTGACCGACAACGAGAAGCAATGCGTGGCTTTTGCCAGGGTCATCCTGCAGAGGCCGGGCTGGGTTGTCGTGAACGATGCGCTTGATGTCCTCGATCCAGAATCACGGATGCTCATCAGGTCGCTCTTCGAGGGTGAATTTGCCGATGTCGGCATGATCAATATTGGCCATGACCAGCCTGATACTCCTTTCTACCCCCGCAAGCTGCATATCGTCATGGATCCCCTCGGGGTGAAGTTCGAGCCCGAAAGCGAGCACGGAATGGCTGAACCACCGAAATCCGCCGCCGAATCTCTTCCCGCCGAATAGACAGGCCGTAGCCCCCACGGGCGCGAAGCCTAATCAGAAGTCGATTTCCAGCCGGCTCCAGTTCCCAGTCGTGATGACGTCGGCGTGGATGTCGCACGGGCTGCCGTCCGCCCGGGCGTGCTTTGCTCCCGGATAGCGGACGAGGATTCGCTCGGGCCCCGGACCTGTAAGGGAAAGGTCGACCGTAGTACGCCCCCGCCCCCGCTTCGCCGTCAGATTGGCGACGCCGAAGGCCGTCGGCAGGTCCGCGAGCGTTATGCCCTCGCCAGCCCACCAGCTATCGGGCACGGCGCGGAAGAGTTCGAGCGTAGCGCCGTTCTCCCTCAGCAACATGCGCCGGACAGCGCAAGAGAACTCGGCGCCGATCCAGGTGTGGGGCATGTCGCCGATATATTCCGGCGCCCGCATATCGGCCCACACGACCTCGGCCCAGCCGCGCCAGCCGCGCGGCCTTCGACATGCAAGCATGACCGAAAGCAAGCGGAAGGCGTCGTCCCGTCTGCCCAAGGACACAAAAGCGTTGAGGTTGCGCAAGTCATAGGGCGAGTAGTTGGCTTTGAAATCCGGCGAAGAGATCTCCCTCACTCGGGCGGCGGCGCGATCGTAGGTGGCCGCGACCAACTCGGGCGGAAGCGCGTCCTCGACTCGGCAAGGCTCGAAGGCGACCGAGGTCGCGGTCGGATCGATGTCGTCACGGTCGGCGGAGCCAGGGATGAGACCCGTATTCATCTTCTCGGCGGTCATGCGGATCGAGCGCGTCAGGTTCGCGGCGAACTCACGGCCCTTCGCGCTGGCGTGAGCCGCGAGGGGCTCGTCTCCCATCTCGTGCGCCAGAAATTCGCAGTTGCGCCATGCGCTCAGAGCAAAATAGTCGTCCCAATAGCTGTACGACGGCTTGCTGTAGCCCTCGTGGCTGATCGATGGCGCGAGGAGGCCGTGGAAGCGCGTCTCGGGCCCGTGCTCGGCGTCCGTTCGCGCGCAAAGCTCCTCGATGAACCGCGTCGCGCGGACAACGGGCTCAAAAATCGCGTTGAGGAAAGCGCGGTCGCGGCTGATGCGATAGACGTCGGCGGCGATGCCCACGAACTCGCCTTGCGCGTCGAACTCGATGTCGCTGCCGTAGCCCCGGTTTACCGTGCCGTCCACGTTGAGGATCGGCGGAACCATGCCGTTCTTGTAGATACGCTTCGCGTACCAGAGGACATAGGCCTTGGCCTCTTCGACGAGGCCGGCCCACGTGAGAGCGAGGGCCTGCGCTGAGCCGTCGCGAATCCAGGTGCGATCGTAATTGCGCGGACCGGGCTTGAAGGCGAATTCAGTGGAATTGACGAGGATGAACGCCGTCTGCGCCTCGACCGTGTCGCTCACCTCCCGGTCGCCGACCGTGATCTTGCGCGGGCCGATCTTCGCCCGCCAATCCTGCTCGACGGTCTCGCGCAAGGCGTCGAACGGCGCCTCCGCCCGCGACTCAACGCCGTCGCGCATCGGCGACGAGACGACGACGGCAAGGCTCGCGCCGGGCGCGAGGGAGAAGGCGAATTCGCACGCGGCGCTGAGGAGGCCTGAATCGGAGCGAAGGCGCCGCGCGGTCTTTCTCGGTCCCTTCTCGATGAGCCTGACGACGTCGCCATTCTTGAACTCGGCGACAGCGAACGAGTCCGGCTGGCGCGAAAATGTGGCGTAGGGCCGCTCGTTGACGCTGACCTTCCTGCCGTCGACGGCGACGGAATTGATAGCGGCGTGGCCGCCGTGTTGCCAGTAAGGATCGATCTGGACGGGGCGCACCGCGAGCACCAGCATACCCTTCCGCGTCCGGGCGCTCCTGTTGGTTACCCGATGTTCCGCGACAGCAAGACCGGCGTGTGCAAAGGCCGTGATCCGGATCTCTACTTTGCCCGCCGCCCATTCGACGGTCGGAATGGGCAGCGAGCCGCCGGCGAGGGATTGGCTGATCGTGGCGCTCCCCGGCGCGCCGTGGAGCGCGTGGCCGAGGCGGATGAGCGGGGTTATCTGGGGGGAGCCCCGCTGCGGCTCGAGATCGCCGTATTCATCAAAAAGCGCCTCGCCGGCGTGATCAGATTCACCAAGCGCGGTCCAGTAGACTTGGCGGCCGAGCAGCGATTGCGGATAAAGGTCGCCACGCCCGGCCGCTGCCGCGCGTTCGAGCTG
>JBAUXQ010000208.1:0-2288 GCA_049584355.1 Roseiarcus sp.
TGCTTGTTCTTGAAGTCCTTCCCGAACCGCACCGTGCCCGAGATCTCGGCGATGATCGCATGGTCCTTCGGCCTGCGCGCCTCGAACAGCTCCGCCACACGCGGCAGGCCGCCCGTGATGTCGCGCGTCTTGGCGCTATTGATCGAGATGCGGGCGATGACGTCGCCCGCGCGCACTGTCGCGCCCGGCTCGAACGAAATGATCGATTCGACCGAGAGCAGATAGCGGGCGTCGCCGCCGCGCGGGAGCTTGGCGATCTTGCCGTCCTTGCCCTTGATCACCAGCGCGGGCTTCAAGCCTGCGGTGCGGGGCGTCGAACGCCAGTCGGTGACGATGCGCTTGGCGATGCCGGTCGCTTCGTCCACCTGCTCCGACATCGATACGCCCTCGACCAGGTCCTCAAAGCCGATGACGCCGTCGATCTCGGTCAAGACCGGCCGAGTGAACGGATCCCACTCGGCGATCCTCTGCCCACGCTTGATCTTGTCGCCCTCGTCGACCTTGAGGCGGGCGCCGTACTGCACCCGATGCACCGCGCGCTCGGCCCCGCTTCGATCGGTGATGACAACGGCGACATTGCGCGCCATCGCCATCAGGTCGCCGTTCGAGTTGCGCGCCAGGTTGCGGTTGCGGATCTTCACCTCGCCGTCGAAGTTCGACTCGATGAACGACTGGTCTGCGAGCTGGGCGGCGCCGCCGATGTGGAAGGTGCGCATCGTCAGCTGGGTGCCCGGCTCGCCGATCGACTGGGCGGCGATGACGCCGACCGCCTCGCCCATGTTGACCGGGGTGCCGCGCGCGAGATCCCGGCCATAGCAGGCGCCGCATACCCCGTTTTTCGCTTCGCAGGTCAGGACCGAGCGGATCTTCACCTCCTGGATGCCGGCGGCGGTGATCGCCGGCATGTCCTCTTCGACGATCATCCGACCGGCCTCGACGATCACCTTGCCGTCGACGTCGCGCAGCGGGTCTGCCGATGTGCGGCCGAGAATGCGCGAGGCGAGAGAGGCCACGACCGTGCCGGCGTCGACGATCGCGCGCATGCTGATGCCGCGCGTCGAGCCGCAATCGGGCGTGGTGATGATCGAATCCTGCGCCACGTCGACCAGGCGACGGGTGAGGTAGCCCGAGTTGGCGGTCTTCAATGCGGTGTCCGCGAGGCCCTTGCGGGCGCCGTGGGTCGAATTGAAGTATTCCAGAACCGACAGGCCCTCCTTGAAGTTGGAGATGATCGGGCTTTCGATGATCTCGCCCGAGGGCTTGGCCATCAGGCCGCGCATGGCGGCGAGCTGGCGCATCTGGGTCGGCGAGCCGCGCGCGCCCGAATGCGACATCATGTAGATCGAGTTGATCGGCCGATCGCGGCCGTGATCGTCCTTGCGCACTGCCGAGATGCCGGCCATCATTTCCTCGGCCAGCCGGTCGGAGCATTTCGCCCAGGCGTCGACGACCTTGTTGTATTTCTCGCCCTGGGTGATGAGGCCGTCGTTGTACTGTTGCTCATACTCCTTCGCCAACGCGGAGGTTTCGGCGATGCGCGCCTGCTTCGTGTCGGGCACCACCATGTCGTCCTTGCCGAACGAGATGCCGGCCTTGAACGCCTCGCGGAAGCCGAGCGCCATGATCCGGTCGCAGAAGATGACCGTCTCCTTCTGCCCGCAGTTGCGGTAGACGATGTCGATCATGTTGGAGATTTCCTTTTTCGTCATCAGCTTGTTGACGACGTCGAAGGGAATCTTCACGTGCTCGGGCAAGAGCTGGCCGAGGAACAGGCGCCCGGGCGTGGTGTCGAAGATCTTCGCCACCCGCTCGCCCTTCTCGTTGAAGGTCCAGGCGCGGCCCTTGATCCTGGTGTGGAGCGTGATCGATCCGGCCGCGAGAGCGTGCTCGATCTCGCCGATGTCGCTAAAGAAGCCGCGGATCGGACGCTTGGTCTTCGGATCCTCCGCGTACTGTCCGGGCTCGCCGTCGCGCATCAGCGAGACGTAGTAGAGGCCGAGCACGATGTCCTGGCTCGGCACGATGATCGGCTGGCCGTTGGCGGGATGCAGGATGTTGTTGGTCGACATCATCAGCACCCGCGCCTCGAGCTGCGCTTCGAGCGACAGCGGCACGTGCACGGCCATCTGGTCGCCGTCGAAGTCGGCGTTGAACGCCGAGCAGACGAGCGGATGGAGCTGGATCGCCTTGCCTTCGATCAGGACCGGCTCGAACGCCTGGATCCCGAGGCGATGCAACGTCGGCGCGCGATTGAGCATCACCGGATGCTCGCGGATCACCTCGTCGAG
>JBAUXQ010000209.1:0-5861 GCA_049584355.1 Roseiarcus sp.
GTCTATACGATCTTGCAAAACCTCAACGCGCCGACGATGACCAAAGCTGCGGTCATCGCGGCCGTGGCTTCGGCGGCGGCGGCAGCTGCCGTTGCGGCCGTGATGCCTGCGGCCGGCGGTGATGCGACAGCAGAACGGGCGCAGCCGGCCGCCGACAGCTACGCCGTAAAGCTGCAAATTGCGCGCGACGCCATGAATCAGGGCGACTTCAGCGTCGCCAAGTCTGTCTTGCGCGGCGTCTACGACGAGCAGACGGCACGGGGAGCAGATGGCGCGCCAAAGCCTGCGCGGCCCTTCGTCGTTCAGCAGTTGGCGCTCGCGACTTACAAAGCCGGGGAGGAGGACGCGAAAGCAGGAGGCCCAGAGAAGGCGCTGGCCGGCTATCAGGAGGCTGAAATACTCCTCAAGCAGCTGGACGTCGATACGACCACCGATCCCGAGACGCTGGGTCTGTGGAGCGCGCTCCAAAAGCGACACGCGGAGATTGAGAGCTCGTCTCTACAGCTGAGACTGCGGTATGTCGAGGAAGGGGTTCGGGCGGCCGAGCGCGGTTTCCTGATCAAGCGCGACTACTACAACGGGACGAACCTTGCCTACCTTTTCAACCTGCGCGCTTCGCTGTCGTCCGGCGACGAGCGCATCGCCGACAATGTCTTCGCCGACCGGGTTCGCAGGATGGTCGTGAAGATCGCCGACGACCGGCTGGCCACGCTGGAATCGCAGAAGGTCGACCCGGCCGAAGCGCGACCGCTCGACGAGGAGCGCTACTGGATTGCCGCGACAAAGGCCGAGTCGCTGGTCGCGCTCGGCGATCCCTCCGGCCCGGGCCTCATGCAGGCGGCGTTGGCCAGCGCGCCCGGCGGCTGGATGGCCGACACGACGCGAAACCAGCTGGAAAAGCTTCATGCGCTGCTGGCGAAGGCGCGATCGTAAGGCGGAGCTTTGCGGGGAGTCGTCGCGCTGCGCCCGGCGACCCGTCGGGCGAACGCCTCATGAGGAAGAGGCCGCGAGCGCCCCGGCCAAGTGGATGGCCGATACGACGCAAGGCCAACTCGGGCGTGTCAGGGCCCTGCTCGAAGGCGCGAACGTAAGCCGCCGACCTTGCTGGGGGCAGTCCGCCCTACTTCACCGCTTCCGCCATCGCCGTCAGCGCGGCGGCGCCGGTTTCGAACTGGAGCCGCGCCAGCCGGGCGTAAAGGCCGCCGGCGGCCATCAGCGAGGCGTGGGTTCCCTCTTCGACCACGCATCCGGCCTCGATGACCAGAATGCGATGGGCGTTGACGATCGTCGCCAGCCGGTGCGCGATCACGAGCGTGGTCCGGCCCTTCATCAGCGTTTCGAGCGCGCCCTGGACGAGCGTTTCGCTTTCGGCGTCGAGCGCCGATGTCGCCTCGTCCAGCAGCAGCACGGGCGCATCCTTGAGGATCGCGCGGGCGATGGCGATGCGCTGGCGCTCGCCTCCCGATAGCGTGACGCCGCGCTCGCCAAGCTGGGTGTCGTAGCCCTCGGGCAGGGCGGCGATGAAGCCGTCCGCCGCCGCCTGCCTCGCCGCCGCGACGATCGCCTCGCGCGAGGCCCCGGGGGCGCCATAGGCGATGTTGTCGGCGACGCTCGCGCCAAAGATGAAAGCGTCCTGCGGCACGAGCGCGATCTCGGCCCGCAAGTCCGCGGGATCGAGGGTCGAAATGTCGACGCCATCGAGCGTGACCGCGCCGCTCGAGGGGTCGTAGAATCTGAGCGCGAGCTGGAAGAGGGTCGATTTTCCCGCGCCCGACGGGCCGACGATGGCGACCACCTCCCCCGGCGCGGCGCGGAAACTCACGTCGCGCAACACCGCGTCGTCCTCGCGCCCGGGATAGGCGAACGAGACGTTCCGGAAGGCGAGTTCGCCGCGGACGGGCCTCATGAGCCTCGCGGGCTTGGGCGGCGCGACGATGCGCGGCTTGACCGCCATGATCTCGCCGATGCGCGCCGCCGCTCCCGCCGCCTGCGACACCTCGTTCCACACTTCCGACAATTGCCCGAGCGCGCCGGCGGCGAACACGGCGAAGAGGACGAACTGCGACAGCGCGCCGCCGGTCATCCGGTGGGCGATCACGTCCTGGGCGCCGAGCCAGAGCACGACGACGACGCTGCCGAAAGCGAGGAAAAGCGCCGCCGCGGTGACGAAGGCGCGGGCCTCGCTCATCGCCCGGGCCGCCTCATAGGCGCCGTAAGCCGCCTCGCGGTAGCGGCCGGCGGTGAATGATTCGGCGACGAACGACTGCATGATGCGCACCGCCGTGAGGCTCTCGGTCGCGAAGGCGGTGGCTTCGGCGAGCCTGTCCTGGGCGCGGCGGGAGCGCTGCCTGACCGAACGTCCCGCCGCATAAAGGGGCAGCACGATGACGGGGATGGCCGCGAGCACGAAGGCCGACAGTTTGGGGCTCGTGACCACCATCATCGTGATCGCGCCGGCGAACAGGAAGATGTTGCGCAGCGCGAGCGACGCCGAGGAGCCGAACGTCGCCTTGAGCTGGGTCGTGTCGGTCGACAGGCGCGAGGCGATCTCCCCGGTCTTCTCGGCATCGAAAAAGCCCGGGTCGAGCCGGGTCAGATGGGTGAAGAGATCGGCGCGGAGGTCGGCGACCACCCGTTCGCCGAGCGTCATCACGAGGTAGTAGCGGGCGCCTGAGGCGAGCGCGAGGACCGCGACGACGCCGATCATGGCGAGAAAATAAACGCGGATAAGTCCGGCGTTGTCGGCGGAGAATCCGAAGTCGATCATCCGCCGGACCGCGATCGGCACCACGAGCGTCGCGGCCGAAGCAATGACGAGCGCGGTGAGCGCCAGACCGATCCGGGTCCGATGGACGAACGCGTAAGGCGCGAGCGGCCTCAACGCGCCGAGCGAAGAGCGGGACGTCGTCGATCCGGCGTCGGCGGCGGATGACATTGGGTCAAGCGGCTCCTGAAGCGATCCGCGCGGTTTACGGACCTTTTTTCGGCCAAAATCAAGGCGCCCCGAGAATGCAAGCAGACGGGCGGACCTCGTCCGGTCGGGGCGACTTGCGCCAGCATTGGCGCTGCGTTATACGATCGTCAACCGAAAGAGCCGCCGGACCTCCGGACGGCTCTTTGCTTATTTTGCCCGAGATTTGACGATGAAGCCCGACATCCATCCGAACTATCACATGATCAAGGTCGTGATGACCAACGGCGTCGAGTTCATGACCCGCTCGACCTATGGCGAAGACGGGGCGACGCTGCATTTGGACATCGATCCGAACACCCATCCGGCGTGGACCGGCGGCTCGCAGCAGCTGGTCGATCGCGGCGGCCGGCTGTCGCGGTTCAACACCCGCTTCGGCGGCATTGGCATCGGCGCCAAGAAGTAGGGCGCGACCCTTCTCCCCGCTCGCGGGGAGAAGGTGGCGCGAAGCGCCGGATGAGGGGCTGCGCCAACGTTCGCCGTTAGGCGCCGCCCCTCACCCCGGCTCTCTCCCGGCAAGCGGGGCGAGGGGGGCCGACAGCCTCCGCACGCTCGTCATATTCCCTCCGCCCTTGGCGGCGATCCGGATGCGCGCTTCCGCCAACGGTTCGCTGACTACCTTCATGTGCCAGCCGTTGGCGTGCAGGAGCGTAACGGAATCGCGCATGATCCCGACATGGCCCTTCCAGAACACGAGATCGCCGCGCTCGAGCGTCGTGCGCGGATCGTCAATGGCGATGGGTTCGCCCAAGCCGGCCTCCTGCATGTCGCTGTCGCGCGGCGAGGCGACGCCGGCGGCGGCGAGCGCGGTCTGGACGAGGCCCGAGCAGTCGATCCCCTCCGACGTCCGGCCGCCCCAGAGATAAGGCGTCTCGAGAAAGCGCTCGGCGACCGCGACGTAATCCGGTTCGCGCCAACCGGACTCCACCAGATGGCCCGCCCAGACATAGAGCCCGTCCGCCGAGACTGCGAAATCGCCGTCCCGGCCCGCGATCGCGAGTCGCGCGCCGAGCGACAGCCCCATCCGCGGCGGCGACTTGATGCTGGGGCCGGGATAGGCATGCGCGCGCAACGCGACGACCCTGTGGGTCGGCTCGAAGGGCCCCGCGAGCGCTGCGCCCGCCAGATAGCCGACGTATTGGTCGCGATCGAGCTGAACCCAGGCCCAGCCCTCGCTCTCGTCGTAGACCGTGACGCTCTCGCCATGGAGCGCTTCGGTTTCGAGCGGGGCGTCCGAGCCGGGGTAACGCCTGAGCGGCGCACTTGAGGCGAGAACCCGCTTCGCCTGCCCGATCGCGTATCGGGGCGCGTCGACGAGACCGCGCAGATGATCCGCCGCGAGGTCGGGGCGGGCGGGTGTCAGTCGACGGTCGAACGGGACGGCGGGCATGGGGCCGGAAGTTGGATTGAGCGCGATTCTTCGCCGTTGCGGGTTAGCGAAGGGTTAGCACGCGCTCGGACGAACGGCGACCGCGAGCCGGCGATTCTTTGCTCATCTCCTGCGCCGGGTGTAACTTCTCGGAAAAAGGGAATTGCACGCCATGAGCGCCCTCGCCGACCGACAAGACAATTTCCGTCACCCGCTCGACCCTTACGGCGCTGCGACCCATGAGGTCTTCAACCAGCCGGTCGAACTCGCCGACACTAACCTCTACGATTCCGACGCGGCGCTGAAGGAGGCGGTCAAACGCGAGGGCGCCGGATGGGCGGCGATCGGGCTTGAAGCGTTCGGCGCGCGCGCCGGCTCGAGCGCGTTTCTCGAGCTCGGCGTGCTGGCCAACCGCAACCCGCCCGAGCTCGACACCCACGATCGCTATGGAAGGCGCATCGATCTCATTCGCTATCATCCGTCCTATCATGCGCTGATGAAGGCTTCGATCGAAGATGGCCTTCATTCGTCGCCGTGGACCGACCCCGGCGAGGGCGCGCATGTGGCGCGCGCCGCGCGCTCCTACATGCAGACCGAGGTCGAGGCCGGCCACGGCTGCCCGATCACCATGACCTTCGCCGCGACGCCGTGCCTCAAACTACAGCCTGATCTCGCCGAGCAATGGCTGCCGAAAGTCCAGGCGCGCGTCTACGATCCGCGCAATGTGCCGGCCGATGAGAAGCAGGGCGTGACGATCGGCATGGCGATGACCGAGAAGCAGGGCGGCTCGGACGTGCGCGCCAACACGACCCGCGCCATTCCGGTCGGCGCCGAGGGAGGGGGTCACGCTTACGAGCTTGTCGGCCACAAGTATTTCGTTTCGGCGCCGATGTGCGATGCGTTCCTGGTGCTGGCGCAGGCGCCGGGCGGCCTCTCGTGTTTTCTCGCCCCCCGCTGGAGACCGGATGGAACGAAAAACCCGCTCCAGATCATCCGCCTCAAGCGCAAGATGGGCAATGTCTCCAATGCGTCGAGCGAGACCGAGCTGCGCGGCGCGCTCGGCTGGATGGTCGGGCCGGAGGGGCGGGGCGTGCCGACGATCATCGAGATGGTCGCCATGACGCGGTTCGACTGCATGATCGGTTCGTCCGCCGGCATGCGGATGGCGGTCTCGCAGGCGATCGACCATTGCCGGCAGCGCAAGGCGTTCGGCGCATTCCTGATCGACCAGCCGATCATGACCGCGGTGCTGGCGGATCTCGCGATCGAGGCCGAGGCGGCGCTGACGCTGACCATGCGCATCGCCCGCGCGCTCGATCATCGCGACGACCCGCACGAGGACGCGCTGGTCAGGATCGGCGCCGCGATCGGCAAATACTGGATCTGCAAGCGCGCGCCGGGCCACGCCTACGAGGCGCTCGAATGTCTCGGCGGCTCCGGGGTGATGGAGGATAGCCCGATGCCGCGCCTCTATCGCGAGGCGCCGGTCAATGCGATCTGGGAGGGGAGCGGCAACGTGCA
>JBAUXQ010000210.1:0-6320 GCA_049584355.1 Roseiarcus sp.
AGAGCCGCCGAAGACGATGGAAGAGTTCCACGCGATCCTCGACAAGCTCAAGAAGGACGGGACGTATACGCCGATCGTTCTGGGCACGGCCGACCAATGGGAGGCCGCGACGATGGGCTTCCAGAACATCGGCCCCAACTACTGGGATGGAGAGAAGGGTCGTCTGGCGCTGATCGCCGGCAAGGAGAAATTTACCGATCCGCAATACGTCGCCGTGTTCAAGGAGCTCGCAACCTGGGCGCCTTACATGGGCAACGGCTACCAGGCGCAAACCTACCCCGACAGCCAGAACTTGTTCTCGCTCGGCAAGGGGGCGATCTATCCTGCCGGCTCGTGGGACATCTCGACCTTCCGCTCACAGGCCAAGTTTCCGATGGGCGCCTTCCCGCCGCCGCTGCCGGCTGGCGATAAGGATTGTTACATCTCCGATCACACCGACATCGCCATGGGCGTGAACTCGGCCTCCAAGAACAAGGAGGACGCCAAGAAATTCCTGGAATGGTTGACGACGCCGGAGTTCGCGACCCTCTACGCCAACGCGCTGCCGGGCTTCTTCCCGCTCAGCAAGGACGCGGTGAAGATCGACGACGATCTGGCCGCGACGATGGTCGGATGGCGCAAGGACTGCAAGTCGACCATCCGCAATTCCTACCAGATCCTGTCGCGGGGGACGCCGAACCTGGAAAACGAATTGTGGAACGTTTCGGCGCAGGTCATCAACGGAGCCGAAACTCCGGCGGCTGCGGGCAAGCAGCTGCAGGACGGCTTGGACAAGTGGTACAAGCCTGACATGAAGTAGCGCTGGCCAATCCTCGCTCGGCGGCGGCGAGGCGTTAGTTCGCCACGCCGCCCGCCTGTCGAGGGGCGCGCACAATCGCTTCCTCTTCCGCAACCGGGAGAGGGCCGCCGGGAGGGGAGCTCGGGCGCGAGACAACGATGGCCGAACCGATCTCGCAAGTCGTCGCGTCGATGCCGCGCGCCCGATTCATCGCGCTGATGGCGCTATTCCTGGGGCCGGCGGTCGCTGTCTACACGCTCTTCTCGATCTATCCGCTGATCGCCACGATGGGTCTCTCGACCTACACGACCGACAACGCGGGCGCTTACAGTTTCGTCGGACTCAGCAACTTCGTAACGCTGCTCACCGACTCGTTGTGGTCGAAGCCGTTCTGGAATGCAGCAAAGAACAATCTGATCTTCTTCATCGTCCATATGCTGGCGCAGAATCCAATCGGAATCGCGCTTGCGGGCCTCCTCAGCCTGCCCGGCCTGAAGCTGAAAGGCCTCTATCGCACGATCATCTTCCTGCCGACGATGCTGTCCGTCGTCATCGTCGGCTTCGCCTGGAATCTGATCCTGTCGCCGCTGTGGGGCGTCGCCGAAGGCGCCCTCAAGGCGGTCGGGCTCGGAAGCCTGTTCGCGCCCTGGCTCGGCCTTCCCTCAACCGCGCTGGTGACGTTGGCCTTGATCTCGGTCTGGCAGTTCGTCGGCATTCCGCTCATGCTGATCTACGCCGCTCTCCTCAACATCCCCGAAGAGCTCGTCGATGCGGCGCGAGTCGACGGTCTTGGCCACTTCCGGATCTTTTGGCACATCAAGCTGCCGCTGGTATTGCCTACGATCGGACTGGTTTCGGTCCTGACCTTCGTCGGCAACTTCAACGCCTTCGACCTCATCTACTCGGTCAAGGGGGCGCTCGCCGGGCCCAACTTCGCCTCGGACATTCTCGGCACCTTTTTCTACCGCACCTTCTTCGGCAATCAGCTGCAGCTCGGCAATCCGACCATGGGCGCGGCGGTGGCCACGGTCATGTTCTTCATCATCCTCGTGGGCGTCTGCCTTTACCTTTTTATCGTGCAGCGCCGCCTGCGGCGTTATTCGTTCTAGGGGAAGCGCGCGATGGTCAAACAGCGCGTCCAGATATTCGGCGTCCACGCGATTCTCATCGCCTATAGCGCGCTCGCGCTCGGGCCGATTCTGCTCGTCGTGATGAACTCGTTCAAGACCCGCAACGCGATCTTCGGCGCGCCGCTCGCCCCGCCAAGTGTGGCGACCTTCTCGCTCATCGGCTACGCCAAGGTCTTCAAGGCTTCGTATATCGGGACTTATTTCGCCAATTCGCTGATCGTGACGATGGTCAGCATGGGCCTCGTGCTGCTGTTCGGCGCGATGGCGGCATGGGCGCTCACCGAGTATAGGTTTCGCGGCTCGACCGCGGTGGCGTTATTCCTGTCGATCGGGATCATGGTCCCGATCCGTCTCGGCTCCGTCGCGATTCTCACCATGATGCGTGAGGCCCACCTCAACGACACGCTGACCGCGCTCATCCTGGTCTATGTCGCGCAAGGCCTGCCGTTGTCGATCTTCATCCTGAGCGAGTTCATCCAGCAGATACCGAGGGACCTGCGCGACGCGGCGCGATGTGACGGCGTGCCGGAGACGCGCATCTTCTTCGAGGTGATCGCGCCGCTGTTGAGACCGGCGATCGCCACCGTTGCGGTCTTCACCATCGTTCCGATCTGGAACGATCTCTGGTTCCCGCTGATCCTCACCTCGTCGGACTCCACCCACACCATCACCCTCGGCGTGCAGCAGTTCCTCGGTCAGTACATCACCGACTGGAACGCGGTCCTCGCGGCGCTGTCGATGGCGATCCTGCCGGTCGTCGCGATCTACGTGATCTTTTCGCGGCAGCTGATCAGCGGTCTCACCGCCGGCGCGGTCAAATAGGACAAGATTCGGCATGGCGAATCTGCGCATCGACCATCTCAACAAGAGCTATGGGACGGCGCGCGTGCTGAGCGAGATCGGCCTTTCGATCGATGACGGAGAATTCGTCGTTTTGGTCGGCCCCTCGGGCTGCGGCAAATCCACGCTTCTGAGGATGATCGCCGGGCTCGACGCGCCGACCTCGGGCGATATTTTCATCGGCGGCAAACTCGTCAATGCGCTGGCGCCCGCCGAGCGGAGAATCGCGATGGTGTTCCAGTCCTATGCGCTCTACCCGCATATGGACGTGCGCAAGAACATGACCTTCGGCCTCAAGTTCACCGGCGTCGCCCAAGCGGAGCGCGACCGGCGGGTCGCCGAGGCAGCGCGAATGCTGCGCCTCGAGGAGCTGCTCGGCCGTTACCCGCGCGACCTGTCCGGCGGCCAGCGGCAGCGCGTGGCGATCGGCCGCGCGATCGTGCGCGAGCCCGACGTGTTCCTGTTTGACGAGCCGCTGTCCAACCTCGATGCGGCGCTGCGCGTCTCGACCCGGGTCGAGATCGCCCGCCTGCATCGGCTCTTGGGCTCGACGATGGTCTACGTCACTCACGATCAAATCGAGGCGATGACGCTTGCCGACCGAATCGTGGTGATGAACCACGGCCGAATCGCTCAGGTCGGCCAGCCGCTCGAACTCTACTATTCGCCCGCGGACCTGTTTGTCGCCGGCTTCATCGGCTCGCCGGCGATGAACTTCTTTCCGGCCGAGGTCGTGGGCGTGGAGGACGGCGAGGCGCGGATCGCCGGCGGCGCGATCAATGCGTTTGTCTTGCCCGCCGGGTCGTTGAAGCCCGGCGCGCGTCTCACCATCGGTGTGCGCCCCGAGCATCTGGCGCCCGTTGCGGGCGGCGACTTCGCCACCAGCGGCGTGGTCGAGCTCGTCGAGCGGCTGGGCGAAGCTTCATACGCCCATGTGCGTCGAATCGACGACAAGATGATGGTCGCCGAAATCCGCGGCCGGCGAACCCCGGCTCCTGGCGACCCGGTGACGTTGTCCGCGCCGGCAGAGGATATTCATGTGTTCGACGCGGACGATCGGCGCGTGCCAACGAGAGCGTGAGCCGTCCGCCCCCGGCCGCAGCCCGTCCGGCGCGAAGGCGTCGTCTCGGTCATGATCGAAGCGCGGAGCGACGACCCCGCCTGGCGCAGTCGTGCGATCGACTGCGCTCCAAATCAGGCGAATGGCGCCGCCTCGCGTTGTCGGCGACGGCGGTAAGCCCTCTGCTACGCGAGAGCGAGTTCTTTCGCCTCCGGGGCCTCGATGCCGAGTTCCTCGCGGAACGCCTGCAAAGCTTGCAGGAGGCCTTCGCCGGTATCGAACAATCCGGCGTAGCTCATTGTGCCGCCGATTCGTCGCGGCTTGCCAATGAGCTGCGGATTGCAGCCGACAGCCTTGAGGACGCGGTAGATCCGGGCGTCGAACACCGAGACAATCTGGGTCAGGCCAGTTATGATGGCGACCTCCCCGATGCCCGCGATCAGCTCACTGAGCACGAAGTTAACGCCATTGCGGCTGCGCTGGGGCTGACCATCAACGGCGACGGCGCAAATGCGTGAGCTCTCCCAGATTGTCGCGCTTTCGATGTATTCCCCATCGTCGAGCAGATACGGGAAAACGTCGCGCAGCATGTTCGGGCCCGTGGTCGGCAACAATCTCAAAGATCCCCAATATTCATGAGTCCGAGGATCCACTGATACGAGATAAAGGGGGTTCTCGTCATCGAACACGTCCCGCTCGTATCCATCTTTGACTGTGACGTCCCAGCCTAGCCGCTCTGAGAACGTGAGGGCTCGGTTGCGAAACATTGCTTCCATTTCCCTTGGAAACAGCGACGCACGCGAACCTTCAATAAGTTTTAACATCGTGGCCTCTCCCTTGCTACGAAACAAGGGGAGGTTATCGGTAAATTAACGAGCGACAATACCACATAGAAGCTGAGTTGACAGTCACAGGAATCACTTAATCACTTGAATGCCGAGCCCTGGAGAGCCTTGGCAGGGATCACACCCGTAGCAATGGCGACGCCAACCGCATGGGTTAGATTGGCGCAATTCAATTTATGTCGGGCGGTATCCAGATAACTCTTTACGCTGCCAAAGGATATATTCAAAATGTCAGAGATATCTTGGTATGTTTTCCCTCTGGCAGCCCAGATAAGGCACTGTTCTTCTCTTTTTGACAGTTTGAT
This sequence comes from Roseiarcus sp., assembly GCA_049584355.1. Classification (GTDB taxonomy): domain Bacteria; phylum Pseudomonadota; class Alphaproteobacteria; order Rhizobiales; family Beijerinckiaceae; genus Roseiarcus. Next base: position 4,959 of record JBAUXQ010000210.1, read on the forward strand.
TGGCGGACTACTTAGCTTAAGATTGACACTGGCGGCAGAATCGATCAGAACCGAGATTAACTGAAGCTTTACCATATTGTTCTTCTTGAATACTGTCCATTCGGCCCTGGAATGATTGCTTGTAAAGGACACAACGGAATAGGCGCCCCGACGATTGCGGACCGGAACCGAAATGCCATTACAGCCGACGCCGTGGCTCACTGCGTCGGAGAAGAACGCCTGAATAGCGGGATCGTCGCGCGGCAATTCCTCCCAATCGAAGGGAAGGACCGCTTTGCTACCCTGGGCAAGGACCGGATCTATGAGTATATATTGCTTGAGGAAGTAGCGCGTCTGCCACTGAACTGAATAGGTGCGCGCCCCTGTCAGTAGACTCGCGTCCGAACTCTTGTCCGGAGCAAATCGCATATAGGCAATGTGAGCCATGCCGATATCGGCCGCGATGGCTCTCAGCGTCTGCTCCAGATCCTGCTCGTTGTACCCGAGGATGGTATCGGTGAGCCTGATCGCAGCCGATTCGATCGTGATAGGGGCGATCATGCCAGTCGCGGGATCATTCTTGGCGACGCGTCTTTCAGAGAATTCGATAGGTGCGGTGGACATCCAAATCGGCGAGGACAATTCGACAGGGGTCGACCTCAGGTCTTTGCTTTTCGCCTTGGTTGATCCAGATCGTGCGTCAATTGTCTTCGCTTGTGCAGACATTCACGCCTCCCGCCCAAACTGCAACTTCCCCTCGTTAGTGATATATCACAACAACCCCGCATCCATCAACAATTATGTGGAGGCAGAACAGAGAACAACCGCGGCGGGGCGGTAAAACGCCAATGTCGTCGCCGAGCTGGCGTAGGATGCTATAAGAAAGGCAGCCGAGCCGGAAAGACGCCGCGCGGCTCCGGGAGAATTGGGAGCGGAGGCGATGAACGTCAGCGACCTCGTGGCGATCGACGTCCACACCCACGCCGAGGTTTCCTGCCGGCAGCCGATGGACGCTTTCTGGCAACCGTATGAAGACGCCGCAAGCAAATACTTCAAGGCGGGCAAGCGCCCGACCATCGCCGAGACCATCGCCTATTATCGCGAGCGCAAGATTGGCCTGGTGATGTTCACGGTTGACAGCGAATTCGAAATCGGCGCCAGGCGGATCTCGAACGACGAGGTTGCGGAGGCCGCCGCCGCCAACGCGGACATCATGATGGCTTTCGCCTCGATCGATCCGCACAAGGGCAAGATGGGCGTGCGCGAAGCGCGCGATCTCATCGCGGCGGGGGTCATAAAAGGGTTCAAGTTCCATCCGACCGTTCAGGGCTTCTTCCCCAACGATCGCATGGCCTATGGCCTCTACGAGGTCATCGCCGAGCA
>JBAUXQ010000211.1:0-9848 GCA_049584355.1 Roseiarcus sp.
GCGCGAGAGCGTGCGGTCCTCGTCCGCTCCCGCGAGCCGGCTGTAGCCGACCACATCGGCGACCAGGATCGCCGCAATTTTCCGGGTCTCGCTTATGGGCAGCGCCCCTCGGCCGCCAGCGAGACTAGCACAGAAGCGCGCGCCGAAGCGCTCCCAATCCATGGAGGCTCGGCGCGGAACGAGCGCTGCTGCTGGGCTCGGTCCCTTAGAGCAAGGCACGTCCAGACGTTAGAACATGTCGCGTTGAGGCGGAATCGTCATCGCGAGGAGAGAAGCGACGCGGCGATCCAGGGTCCGTCAAGCGCCCGCCGTTCCCCTCGATTGCCTCGCTGCGTTGCCCCTCGCCGCGCCGTCATTGAGCCATGGACGCGCCGGCGCCGCGGCCTCGGTTTTCGCCAGCCGATAGAAGATGACGACGTGAAGGAACATGAAGCACGGCACCAGAAAGCCCGGAATGAGGAGCCATGGCAAAGTGGTCATCAGGGCGCTGGACGGCGGACCGGCAAAGACCTGAAGCGGGCCCGGGGCGGATAAGGCGCCGAGCGCGACCGCGTTCACAAGGTCCGCGATCCCAATCATATTCCAGATGAGCGTCAGCGCTCGGGCGGGCGCCCCGAACCGCAGCATCGCCCAGGCGAGCGGAAGGGCTGTGACGCCAATGAAAATGTCGCCCCAGCCCGCGCTCGGGGCGAAGGGCGCGGGTAGCTTCCCCGCCGCATAGAGCATCAGGAATATCACGCCGAGACTTCGGATCGCGTTGACCGCGACCATGGCCGGCATCGGGATCGCCAGCATGGCGTTGCGAATCGAAGGGGCGGAGACGAAGGCGACGACAAGCACGGCGACCGGGAGCGCCACGGTCAAGCCCAATCCCGGAACGCCGATACCCCGCGCGGGATCGAGCGCGCCGGTCGCGCCGATCGCGAGAACAAGCATAAACCAGCCAACGAGAACGCCGGCGACGGTCAGGCGCCCGAGCGAGGTTCGCGCGAGCGCGTGCGACAGAAAGGCGACGACGATCGAAGCGCTTGCGGTCAATGCGATGGCTGACAGAGTTTCGAACATGGCGGCTGCTCCTGATTAATGTGCATATACACGTACCGAGCCAAAATTTTTTACTCCGCCCACGGCCTCGCCAGCGCGGCGTCCTGAGCCCTTCGCCAGGCGGGATAGGCGCGCTCAGCCGCCTCCGCGCCTTTGGCCGTAACGCCAACCTTGTGAACCCGACGGTCCGCGCCATCCTCGATCGTGACGTGGCCGTCGCGATGAAGCGGACGAAGGTTGCGGGTGAGCGTCGTCCGGTCGAGCCCAAGAAAGTCCGCGAGCCGCGTCGTTGGCGTCGGGCCGGTCTGGATCAGCGTCGCCAGCAGGGTGAATTGCGCCGCCCTCAAGCCCGACCCCCGCATCGAATGCTCGTAGAAGCGCGTGAGCTCGCGGCTTTTGCGGCGCGCCGCCGAGCAGGCGCATTGCCGGGTGTCCGCGAAGTTGATTCCGCTGGCGGTCATATTGGGTGCATATACACTATTTTTCGCGCTTGTCAACGCGCGGCAAGAAATCGGCGCCGATGCGGCCAAAGACGACCCAATGAAAGGGCGCCGGCGACCGGCGCCGCGCTCGGCAGCCTGTTTCGGAGCCGCTATGGAATGGCGCGCTGCGCCTTCTTCGTCACCGCCGAAGGCTGTCGCCAGGATAATAGCGAGAATGAGAGGAGGGACGTCGAAACGACCGCGAGGCCCATATAGAACATCAGGCTGACGGCGAAATGCAGATCGGGGATCAACCACGACAAGGGGAGCGATATCAATGCGGTAAGGGCGGGAATCAGGAGGAAAAACATCGTGACGAAGCCATTGTCGTTACCAGTGGCGCGGAGCGCGATCTGATAGAAAACGCGGCCCAAGGATGCGGCTATGATGGTGCCCAGGATCATGAGTGCTACCGGAAACGCCGCCCCAAAATGCAAATCGGACTGCTGATACAGGACCAAACCGGCAGTGGGAACGAGGACGAGAGTCGAGACGCAAAAATTCGCAGCGATGGCGGCGGCCTCGTCATACTGCGCGAACCATTTGCCGACGAGGGTTCCGCCGAGCGCCGAACAGACCGGCACTGGAATCGCGTAGAGCCATGTGCCATGCAGGGCGCTATCGGTCAGTTGGCTCAGGTCCGGCCGGTCGGCCTCGCCAACCTGGCTCCAGGCGATGGCCATCGCGCCCAGAAACGCGCCTATCAGGCAAACGAAAAAGATTGGCGGCGAGACCGGAATGGGCACCCGGGAGACGAGCAGCGCCACCATGGCGGCCCAAAATGGTTGCAGATTGATGACAGCCGAGATGATGATCGGGTGCGCGTTGCTCAGTGCGAGCTTGAACAGCAGCAAGCCGCCCATCCCGACGGCGAACAGAACCCCCAGCTTCCCATAGTTGGCCGCATTGCCGAGCAACGAGATCAGGTCGCGCCGACTCGCGGGTCGAGCGACCAATAAGGGAATCGAGACCAGGAGAGCGACTTGGGTCAAGAATACGAACTGGATGACGCTGAGTTGCTTCGCCGCCGGGAAGGAAAATGGCTCCTGCGTTGAGAGCAGGAGCGCGGTGACGACAGCGTAGATGCTTCCAAGCCTGTAATTCATCGACGTTCCGGCGATTGACGACTGTGCTGTCGGCTTTGTTCGACTTCGGGATGGAAACCCCGGGCCGAGTGGTTCGGTTCCAGCGCCGTCCGGTTGGGCGGCTCGGTGTGGCGACGGGAATCGCAACAAGGTGTAGAGTCGATCCAGCGCCGCCGCTGAGCGAAGCCCGTCCCGATGCCGGCGCACGGCTCGCGGCCTTCGACAGGATGCTTCGCGAGCCGGAGCGACGCATGGAGGTCCCGATGACCGTATTTCGCCGCATCGATCGACTTTTCACCCCGCCCCCGGTAGGGCCGGGATTCGCGGGGCCGCGCCATACTGCGAGGCTCATGGTTCCGCCCGGTGATTTTGCTGCGACGAATCCGTTCTTCCTGATGGCCGACGACCGGACGGAAGTCGGCGGGGAGTTCGGCGAGGCCCATCCGCACGCCGGCCTCGAGACCGTCACCTTCATGCTGAGCGGCAGCTTCGAGGACTTCGAGGGCCGGCTCGATCCGGGCGACGTCGAGTGGATGACGTCGGGGCGCGGGATCGTCCATGGCAAGGACACCGTCACCTCGAACGATATGCGGCTGTTCCAGCTCTGGATCGCCCTGCCCGAAAACGAGCGCCAGTCCGCCCCGCGGGTCCAGCGCCTGCGCCAGCGGAACATGCCGGTGCATAAGGAGCCGGGGGCGGAAGCTCGCGTCTACAGCGGCAAATCGGGCGACGCCGTCGCGAGGACAGCGAACGCCGCGCCGGTGACGCTCATCGACCTTCGGCTCGAACCGAACGCGAGCTTCGAGCAGGAGCTGCCCTCTTCTTACAACGGGTTCATCGTCGTCATCGAGGGCGCGGTCGCCGCCGGAGACCCCGCGAGGGCCCTGGCGAAAGATCAAATCGGCTGGCTGGACCGGCCGGCGGGCGGAGGCGAAAGCGCGCTCCGCCTGCGCGCCGCCGACGCGCCCGCGCGCGTCCTCGTTTACGCGGGCGAGCCGCAGGAGATGCGAGTCGCCGCGCGCGGCCCGTTCATCGCCGGCTCGGAAGCGGAGCTCGCGGGCTACTTCGCCGCCTACCGGCGCGGCGAATTCCCGCTCGCGAGCAGCCTGCGCCAGGAGGTCGGTTGAGCGCCGGAGTCTACCTCGGCTGAGGAGAAAGCGGCGACAATTGTTTGCGATAATCGGAAGGCTATGCTAGGCTCTGCCTCGTCGGATCGCCGTCACCGCCGGCGAGAAGGGGCTGCGTGCTTATTGAAGGCCGGGTGGAGTGGAAGGATCGCAGACTCGGCCGGATTCTGGCCTAAGCCATTGAAAAATATCGAATGAGGTTCTTGGAAATTCCTTCCGCCGGCTTTGGATTTCCTTCCTTTTTCTTGGATTTTCCTTCCCTCGGCTTGGCTTTTCCTTCACCCGGATTTGGGAAACTCTTCCGCCGCGGCCACCCTACCGCGCCCGTTCCCAGCCGCCTTCATCGCCCTCGCGCCAATAGCTGATCGCGCGACCCTCGTCCTTGAGCCGCCGCCATTCGGCGCGGGCGTGGGCGAGCGAGGCCTCGTCGCGTCCGTCGAACACAAGAAGAGCGAGCTCGAACGCCTCGTCGCTCTTGGCGGCCTCGGCGCCCGAGAGCCTGACCAGCATCGTTGCGGCGTTGGGATTCTCGACCTCGCAGGTCAGGAAGATCGGCTGGGTCTCCGGATCGCCGTCGCCGGCCGCGCCGTGCGGCAGGAAGCTTGCGTCGTCATAGGTCCACAATCGTTCGTTCAGCGCGGCGACCATGTCTTCGGACGAGGCGCGCACGAGCACGCGCCGGCCCTCCTCGAGCGCGCGCTCGAGAATGCGGGGCAGCGCCTCATCGACGCGCCGCCGCTCGAGATGGTGAAAGCGGACCTCGCTCACTCGCCCGCCGGGCCGACGATGACGAACGTGCGATCGGAGCCGGTCTCCATCAGCCCGAGGCTCACCCCGCCAGGCTGGTGCTCCTCGGTCTTGCCGGCGACGTAGACGTCGCCGCGCTCGCGGGAAGCCGCGAGATATTCGCGCGCATCCGCGGTCATGCCGCGCAGGACGCCGCGGCTCTTGCCCGCGTCCCAGCCCAGCGCCGCCTTGAGCGCCGCAGTCTGAAAGCGCTCGAAATTCGTGTTGGTGCGGGCGTTCGCCGGCTCGCCGATGCGCGCCTCGAAGCGGAGGAATTCGTCGCCGCGGCAACTCAGGGTCGCGTCGACGTCGACCTTTGTCGTCACGTCGAACACGTTCGAGTCGGAGCGCGTGCGAGAGACGACGACCGCGCGTCCGAACTCGACCTGCATGTCGCTCGCCTCGGTGCGCAGGGCGGCGGAAAAAGCGTCGCATCCGGCGATCGCCCACGCGCGCTCAGCCGACCCGCTCCAGGCGGTGGCGGCAAGTGCGAAGATCGTGGATCGAAACCGCATCCTGGCGCCCTCCGCGCCGAGTCTCCGATCAAATCGTCAACGAGAGCCTAATCTTCGTAGGAGTCGGCCATAAGACGATTGAGAAGCCGCACTCCCCAGCCCGAGCCCCAAGACTGATTGATGTCCGAGGACTGCGAGCCCATCGCCGTGCCCGCGACATCGATATGCGCCCAAGGCGTCTCCTTGACGAACCTCTGCACAAACTGCGCCGCGGTGATCGAGCCGCCGTTGCGGCCTCCGGTATTCTTCATGTCGGCGAATTTCGAATCGATCAGCTTGTCGTAGGCCGCGCCGAGCGGCATGCGCCAAACCTTTTCGCCCGACGCCTCGCCCGCGGCGGCAAGCCGCTGAGCAAGCTCGTCATTATTCGAAAAGAGCCCAGCCACGTCATTGCCGAGCGCGACGATGATGGCGCCAGTTAGCGTCGCAAGGTCGATGATCGCCCGTGGGGAAAATGTCTCCTGAACGTACCAAAGCGCATCGGCCAGCACGAGCCGTCCCTCGGCGTCGGTATTGACGATCTCGATCGTCTGTCCGGACATCGAGGCGATGATGTCGCCGGGCCGGAGCGCGTCGCCGTCGGGCATGTTCTCGACCAGCCCGACGACGCCGACCACGTTGACTTTCGCCTTGCGCGCGGCGAGCGCGTGCAAGAGTCCGACGACGCATGCCGCGCCGCCCATGTCGCCTTTCATGTCCTCCATGCCGGCGGAGGGCTTGATGGAGATGCCGCCGGAATCGAAACACACCCCTTTGCCCACGATGGCGATCGGTTTGGTCCGTTTTGATCGCGCGCCGTTCCATCGCATGGTGACGAGACGGCTCTCCCGCGCCGATCCTCGGCCCACCGCCAGAAGGGCGTTCATCCCCAGCTTGCCCATTGCCTTCTCGTCGAGCGATTCCACCTCGACGCCGAGCTTCTCCAATGATTTGACCCGATCGGCGAACTCGACCGGAAAGAGGACGTTCGGCGGCTCGTTGACCAGATTGCGCGCCAATTCGACGCCTTCGGCGACGGCGAAGCGGTCCTGGGCCGCAGCGCGCGCGGCGACCGCATGGCTCGAGCCGATCACGAAATCGGGCGCTTCGGAGCTGTCGTCGTCTACTTCCTTCTTGCGGGTCTTGTATTTGTCAAACCGGTAGCCGCGCAGCCGAAGGCCAAGGGCGAAATCGGCGGCCGCTGAGCCGTCCCAGGTTCCGGCCGGGGCCTCAAACGCAACTTCGACCCGCTTCGCGCCGGTCACCTTGCCGAAAGTGAAGCCGCCGAGCGTGATGAAGTCGACCGGCGCGTTGTCCTTGCCGGGAGCGACGCCGACGACCACGAGTCGCGAAGCGTCGAGGCCTGCCGGCGCCAGGATGTCGAGCGCGGTGCGCTGGGCGCCGCGAAAGTTGGACGCCTTGGCCGCGGCGCGGATCAACGGCTCGAGATCGCCGAACTGGGCCGTCACCATTGGGGCGGGCTTCATATCGGCCCCGACGAACGCGACGAGCGCGCTGCCCTTGGGCGCGGACAGAGACCCAAAAGCGACCTTGACGACTCCGCTCATGACAAAACGCGCTTCCCTGGTCCGGATTTGATGACTTAGAGCCGACCGATGTGACGACGCCGGCGGCGGGCGCCGACATATCAGGGGGTTTGCAGCCCTCGTCAATAAGCCGCCGCGATTGAGCTGCACATTTCAGCCGGTTAGGGCCTCATGCCGAGCGAGAGGAGCAAATCGCCTTGCCAGCACGGAACGCACCAGTTAGGCGCTGCCCGGGGCGCGCCCGCGCTGACGCGGGCTCGCTCCGCCACGGGACCACGCGACGGCAATGATCCAAATCGAACGCTATCTATTTAGGACGGCGGCCACAGCGTCAGTCTCTGGGCTCGTGGTCTTGACCGGCGTCGTCTGGGTCACCCAAGCGCTGCGGCAGATCGACCTGATCACCAGCAAAGGCCAGACCATTCTGCTCTTCCTTATGATGACCGGACTGGCGCTGCCCTCGCTTGTCGCCATCATCGGGCCGGTGGCGCTGTTTGCCGGGATCCTTTACACCCTCAACAAGCTCAACGGCGACAGCGAACTCGTCGTCATGGCGGCTTCGGGCGTGTCGCCCCTTCGGCTATTGCGACCGATGGCGCTCCTGTCGGGACTGGTGTTTGCGGTTGTGGCGGCGCTCTATATCCAAGTCCTGCCGTGGAGCTTTGGCGCGATCGAGACTCTGACGACATTCGTTCACGCCGACTTCATCGCCAACTTCGCCCGGCCGGGCGCTTTTTCCCAGCTCGAGAACGGGTTCGTGTTTCATTTTCGCGACCGCACGCCCGACGGGGCGCTCCACGGCGTGTTCATGCAAGACATGCGGGATCCATCCAAAGTCACGACCTATATCGCCGAGGCGGGAAAAACAGTCGATCGCGATGGGACGAGTTACCTTCAGTTGTCGAAAGGCGTCCTTTTGCGGCCACAATCGGCTGGCGATTCAGCGATGGTGACATTCGACGATTATACGATCGACTTATCGCAGTTCATTCACGCCATCGGGGCGATCAAGAGGCCGCGCGAACGTTCAACGTCGCAACTGATGGCGCCCGACGCACGTGACCGAGCGGATCCGGCGCTGCTCGGCCACATCCGCAGCGAGCTGCTCGATCGCCTGGCGAGCCCGCTCTACGCTTTTGTCGGCGGCCTCATCGCTTTCGCGGCGCTCGGAGAGGCGCGCACAACCCGCCAGGGGCGCGGCATCGCGATTGCCGGGGCGATCCTCGCGTTTTTTGGCCTTCGGATGCTAGGGATCGCGGCGACGACGCTTTCTGTCGGCAATCCGTCCGCCGCCACGTTCGTCTGGACGGTCCCGCTTGCCGCATGCGTGGCGGCGCTGGCGCTGATTTTGCGGCGATTGGTCGCGGCGCGCGCGCGGCCGGTCGTGAGGGGTCCGGCGTGATCGGCCGCACGCTCTCACTCTATCTCGCTGGACGCTTCGCGCGCACGGTCATCGCGGCGTTTCTGGTGGTCTTCGTCCTCATCTACTCCGTTGATCTGGTGGAGTTGCTGCGTCGCTCGGGCGACTCTCAGCGCGCAACCGGCATACTCATGGCCGGCCTGTCGTTCTTGCGAACGCCGACGATCGCCGAGCAGGCTTTGCCGTTCGCAGTTCTGTTCGGCTCCATGATCGCATTCCTGAACCTGTCACGGAGGATGGAGCTGGTGGTGGCGCGCGCGGCGGGCGTCTCCGTGTGGCAAATCTTGACGCCGCCGCTCCTCGTGATCGTCGCCATCGGGATATTCTCGGTCGGCGCCTATAATCCAGCATCTACTTGGATGAAGCAAAAGTCCGACCAGATCGAATCGAGCGTATTCGGCGGCCCGGCCGACGGCTCGATCGGAATGTGGATTCGGCAGAAAAGCATTGACGGTCAGTCTGTCATCCGCGCCGATGCGAGGAGCGGGGACGGCGCCGACTTCAAAGGACTCCAGATCTTCAACTTCGACGACAAGGACAATTTCGTGGAGCGCCTGGAGGCGGCCTCGGGCGAGCTGCATGACGGCTATTGGGTGCTGCACAACGCCGTGGTGGTGATTCCGGGCTTCGAAACCATGCCCGTCTCCACCTACCTTCTCGCCACGAATCTCGATCGAACGGAGGTCGCCCAGGCGTTCGTCGCGCCTGAGACGGTGTCGTTTTGGCGCCTGCCCGGGCTCGCCAACCAGACCGCGCGCGCCGGACTCGATCCGACGGCTTACCAGCTGAAGTATCAGGAACTTCTGGCGCGCCCGCTCACGCTGGCGTCGATGGTTTTGGTCGCTGCATGCTTTTCGTTAAGATTTTTCCGAATGGGTGGGATCGAATATATGGTTTCTGGTGGCGTCGTGGCGGGGTTCGTGCTTTATGTGGCGAGCAAAGTGGTCAGCGATTTAGGCGGAGCCGGCTTCCTCAGCACCTCAGTGGCGGGGTGGGCGCCGGGTGTTGTCGGTTGCTTGTTTGGCGTATATGTGCTGCTTCAACGAGAGGATGGTTGATGGGTTTCGCCGTCAGCTTTTCCTTTGAATCAATTTCCCGCCGGGCGCAGCGAGCGCCGGCGGCGCGCGCGGGACTGCTGGCGCTCGCAGTCGTATGGCTGGCGTTGGCCCCTTTGATCGCCGGCCCGGCGGCGGCGCAAACCCAGCCCGCGACCGCCAGCTCGACCCAAGCCAAGCCACAGGACAAGCTGGTCATCGATGCGGACGAGCTCGTCTACGACAAGGACAAAAACACGGTCACGGCGCAGGGCTCGGTTCAGCTGTTCTACCAGGGGCGCGTGCTTCAGGCCGATAAGGTCATTTACGAGCGGGCCGCCAAGCGCGTCTATGCCGAGGGTCATGCAAAGATGACCGACGAGCACGGCGATGTCGTCTATGGAAGCCGGTTCGAGCTCAGCGACGATTTTCGCGACGGATTCATCGACAGCGTCCAGGCTCTTACCGCCGACAAGACGCGCTTCAGCTCGCCGCGCGTCGAACGCTCGAACGGCGACATCACAGTGATGCAGAACGGCGCGTATACCGCTTGCGAACCGTGCAAGGACCATCCGGAACGGCCGCCGTTCTGGCAGGTACGGGCGACCAAGATCATCGAAAACCAAGAGACCCACACGATCTACTACGAGAACGCTCAGCTTCTGTTTTGGGGCTTTCCGGTCTTCTGGTGGCCCTATTTTTCGTCGCCCGACGCGACCGTCAACAAGCAGACCGGCATTTTGGCCCCGTCGATCGTTTCGGGCGGCAATCTCGGCACCGGCTTCAGCATGCCTTATTTCATCAATCTGGCGCCGAACTACGATCTGAC
>JBAUXQ010000212.1:0-6519 GCA_049584355.1 Roseiarcus sp.
CCGCCAAAACGTCCCGGCGCGTCGTGGTCTATGCTTCGTTCAACCCCGCGCCACGCACGCCAAGAAACTGCATGCCCTTGGCGGTGACGATGAACGCCGAGCCCGGATGGGTCGCTGTCGGCGCCACATAGCCTGCGGTGAGAAGCAGCTCCAGGTCGCGTTTCTGGTCGCCGGTAAGTTGGTGCGGGTCAAACTCTCCGATGTCGCAGAGGAGCGCGACTTGGGAGTCCGTCAGATCGTCGGGCATTCCATCATCTCCCGCTCTGATCGTCCGACCATCGGCACGCGCCCTGTCGAGCCAAGAGTCGAGCTCGGCGGGCGAAATCGTGACGACATTGCTTGTGGCTGCCGATTTTGGGCCCTCGCTGACAGCCCAACTCACGCACGCAACGCGACCTCCGTTTACCTGAGAGAACTGTAACCTAAAAATTGGCGCTCCGCACAAGCCTCGCGTTCGAGCTCCGAGGGGCGCCGTCGCCCTTGGCGTTTAAGGAACCAGAACGCCCGGGTTCATGATCCCCGCCGGGTCGAGCGCGCGCTTCGCCGCTGCGAGCGCTTCGCCGAACAGGGCGGGCGCTGGGTGCGGTACCAGGGCATGTGGTCGCGGCCGACCGCGTGATGGTGGGTGATTGTGCCGCCGCAGCGATAGAAATGACTGGAGTCGATGTATTGCAGACATAGCAACGTCGCGACCCCGAACTTCGCAAGCGGGAGAGAAGCGCGGCAATAGGCCTGCGCGGCGGGGAGCGGTGATTCAGCCCAGAGTTGCGGGCGCGCGACACCGCGCCGGACATTGGCGATCCGTAATCTGAACAACGCAAAACGGGCGTCTTGGGACGCCATTCCGACTGACGATGACCCGAAAGGCGGGGCTTTCACCCATTCCTCGCATCCGTCCAAACATGGAGACCGCAAATGAAGTTGCTCAGCATCCTAGCTGTTACAGCGATCGCCGCCGCCGGCCCGGCTCTCGCGGAAGGCAATTGCACGAACGCCCCCAAGTCGAAGTGGCAGCCCAAGTCCGCGCTCGAATCGCAGCTTCAGGCCGATGGCTTCAAAGTGCGGCAAATCAAGGTCGAGGGCGGCTGTTACGAGGTCTACGCCACCGACAAGGACGGCAAACGCGCCAACATGGCCTATAACGCCGAGACGCTCGAGAAGCTCGACAACGCCGAAGCCGGCGAGAACTGAGCCGCGAGCGGCCGGTCGTGATCCGCGTCTGGGACCCGCTCGTCCGGGGATCTCACTGGGCGCTCGCCGCGAGTTTCGCTGTCGCTTGGCTGACTTCGAAAAACTGGGAGGGCCTGCACGCCGCCTCGGGCTATGTCGCGGGCGGCCTCGTCGCGCTGCGAGTCGTCTGGGGCTTCCTTGGCCCCCGCTATGCGCGCTTTACCCAGTTCGTACGGTCGCCGGGAACCGTTATCGACTACCTTCGCGCGATCAAAGACGGGTCGGAGAGCCGGTACATCGGTCACAATCCGGCGGGCGGGGCGATGATCGTCGTTTTGCTCGCCGCGATGGCGGCAACGGCGGTCAGCGGCTGGCTGCTGACCACTGACGCATTCTGGGGCTCGACCGTCATGCAACATGGCCACTCGCTGCTCGCCCATGGCGTGTTGGCCCTGGTGGTCGCTCATCTCGTCGGCGTGGTCCTCGCGAGCCTGCGCCATCGCGAGAATCTGGTTCGCGCGATGGTCGTAGGCGTCAAGCGCCCGTCGGAGCCAGGCGACGTGGCCTGATCCGGTCACTCTTCGCTGTCCGCGGTCGCAATCGTGACGCGCAGTCCGGGATGATTGTCCGAGGCGCAGCAGTCGAGGCCGTGCAGGTCGGCGATTGCGGCGACCAGCGCGAGACCGAGGCCGCTTCCCGGCGCGCGCGCCGGGTCGCCCGCGCGATGGAAGCGCTGGAAGATCGCGCTCATTTCCCTGGCAGTGACGCCCGGACCGTTGTCAGAGACAGAAAGCGCAATGCCCGCTGGGGTACGCTCGCCTCCGACCTCAATCCGGACTCCGGACGGCGTATGACGCAGCGCATTGTCGATCAGGTTGGCGATCATCTGCACGAGCAGCTCCTTGTCGCCGGAGATGGGAAGCGGCGCGTCGAGGCGCTGAACCAGCGTCTTGCTTTCGTCTTCGGCAGCCGGCGCAAACGTCTCCGCGACCTCCCGCGCCAGTTGGGCGAGGTCAAGCGGCCGGAAAGCCGCCCGCCGCGCGCCAGCCTCGACCTGGCCGATGCGGAGCAGGGCATTGAAGGTCTCCACCACACTCTCGACTTCGCCGATCACCGCATCGATCGAACCGCGCACCGCGCCACACGACGGCTCGTCCCGCACGGCTTCGAGACGACGCAGCACTCCCGCCAAAGGCTTTCGCAAATCATGCGCAATGTCGGCGCTGACTTGCCTGTTCGCCTGCAGGAGCTTCTCGATTCGATCGAACAGCCGGTTGAAGGTTCGTGCGAGCGCCGTCAAGTCGTCGTCTGTGCGACTTAGCGGAATTCGTCGACTCCAGTCGCCGTCCATGAGGCGGCGGGCGGTCTGGCGCATCGAGTCAATACGGCCCAGGAACTGCGCGCTCAGCCACAGTCCCCCGATCGTCCCCATCGCGAGTGTGGCCGCGACCGCCCAGGCGAAGGCCGCCAGCACGCCGGTCAGGATCGTATCCGAGCGGCGGCGCTCGTCGCCGACGAGGAGGGACGACCCGTCGGCGAGCGGCGTGATGAGCGAACGGACGACCTCCGCTTTGGATTCGGGCGGCTCTCCGCCATCGTTCTCCGGCGCTTCGATCCACCCGCTGCCGGCGGCTCCGGACGGCGGGAGGCGCAAGTCTCCAGCGATCGGCTTGCCGTCGGCAGCCAGGAAACCGTACGCGAAGCCTGCGCCGCTTGATCCCCGTGCGTCGATGATGGCGGCGAGCCTGTCGCGTCCGCCATCGACGAACGCGGTCTTCAGCGCGTCCGATTCCTCGGCGATTCGTTCGTCGAAATCAGTCAGGATTTCACGCCGCACCGAGAAATAAACGAATGCGCCCAGCGCCAGCGCCGAGGCGGTGAACAGCGCCAGATACAGCGCCGCCAGCCGGAAGCTGGCCGTACTAAGCAGCGGGATTCGGGACACGCAACATGTATCCTGCGCCGCGCACGGTCTGGATCAGCGAGGGGCCGCCGCAGTCGACCTTGCCGCGCAGCCGGCTGATGTGCGTCTCGACGATGTTGGTCCTCGGATCGAACTGGTATTCCCACACCTGTTCGAGCAGCATCTTGCGCGTGACAAGCCGGCCCTCGGCGCGCATCAGGAATTCGAGCAGGCGGAACTCGCGCGGCTGGAGGTCGATCGCCTCTCCGCCGCGGCGCACGGAGCGCGCAACCAGGTCCATCTCGAGATCGCCCGCCACGAGCAAGGTTTCGGATGCGCCCAGGGTCGGACGGCGGGCGAGCGCCGTCAGGCGCGCCACCAGTTCTTCGAAGGCGAAGGGTTTGACGAGGTAGTCGTCGCCGCCCGCCTCGAGGCCGTCGACCCTGTCGTCGATGCCGGAGAGGTTGGTTAGAAAGAGCACCGGCGTCGAGACGCCGTCCCGGCGCATCAGCGCGACGACGCTAAGGCCGTCCAGTTTCGGCAACATGCGATCGAGCACGATGACGTCGAAGCGGTCGGCGCTTGCGCGCTCATAACCTTCACGGCCGTCGCTCGCGACAGTCGATTCGTGTCCTCGTTCACGAAGACCCTCGGCGATGAACACTGCGGTTCCTTCGTCGTCCTCGACGACCAGAATTTTCATGCCGCCGACTTAGCAGAATGACGGAACCAGGCAATGCGCCGCTCGCGGAAGACGATGGCGCGAGGGACAGCTCGCACAACCGCTGCAATGACGTCCGTCGGAAACATTGTCGCCAGCGCGCGCAGCTGCCGACGGCGACATTGCGAAAACGTATAGCGGACGCCCTGATTCGGACGCCGCCCCCAAGCCTTTATTCCAGGGCCTGCGACCAGAGGTCGCCCAGTCTCGATCCGGTCACGATTCGGGGAACAAACGGCCATTTGGAGGAATATGGCTTTCAGGGAGAGCTGCCCACACAGCGATTGCGAGACGAGGACTTATGCCTATGAGAGATGCGGTGAAGCACGGCGTGGCGCCTCCGCCCGCGCGTTACGGGGCCGGTGCGGTGACTTTTCACTGGACGGTCGCCGCATTGATCGTCTTCCTCGGCGGCCTGGGGCTTCTGTTCGATGATATTCCGAGCGCGGCGCGGCCTTTCTGGATCAATGTTCACGTCTGCGTCGGATTGATTTATTTCGCCCTGGTGATCGCGAGAGTTGTCTGGCGGACCACGCACAAGGCGCCGGACCTTGGGGCGGATATCGGCGAGTTCAGCCGCCGAACATCGTTCGCCGTGCACCACCTGCTCTACGTCCTGATGCTCCTCATTCCGGTCGTGGGTGTCGTGGCGCGCGTTTGGCACGGGCGAGGATTCGACTATGGCGTCTTCCAGTTGGATTTCGGCGCCGTCTCGGACCCCGCCGTCTTTCATCCGGCGGAGAAGATTCACCAACTGTTGGCCTACGCCCTGTTCGCCCTCGCCGGCCTGCACGCCGCGGGCGCTCTCTACCATCAGTTCGTCCGGCGTGACGGAATTCTGCTGCGGATGATGCCGGGGGGATCGGCTAAAATGTGACGAGCGTGGCCGCGAGGCGATTGCGGCCCTGGTTCGGCTCGTCCGAGCACGCCGTCGAGCACAAGCGTCGCCGTGAAGCGAGCGGCGCAGCCATGCAGCGCGGCGCCCATCGACGACCGCTATTTGCGCATTCCCGCCGCCCGGCCGATCAGGGGACCAGCACCCCCGGATTCATGATCCCCGCTGGGTCAAGCGCGTTCTTCGCTGCTGCCAGCGCTCTTCCGAACAGGGCGGGGCGCTGGGCGCGGTACCAGGGCATGTGGTCGCGGCCGACCGCGTGGTGGTGGGTGATCGTGCCGCCGGCCGCGATCAGCGCGTCGGAAGCGCGGGTCTTGATGTGCCGCCATTGTTCGATCAGCCGGCCGGGCTCGCCGCGGACGTTGAAGGTGTAATAGACCGCCGGTCCGTCCGGATAGACGTGGGTGAACCGGGTCGAGACGGTTCCGTTTTGACCCGTCGCTTCCTTCAGCGCCTCCAGGGTCGCCTTGCGGACGGCGGTGTGGAAAGCCTCGAACTTATCCCAGGTGATCGCGGTCTCGAACGTGTCGTTGATCAGGCCCATCGGCACGGTCAGTTCGCGGGCGTAAGGCATGCGGATGAACGCGGTGCGCCAGCGTGAGCCAGCGCCCTCGTCCTGATGCCGGCGGCCGCCATGATCCTTGAGGAGCTCGACGGCCCGGGCCATCCAGGCGTCGAGCGGATGGTCGGCGGATTCGAAGGCGAGCACGAGCAGGCTCTCCTCGTAGGCGTTGACGCCATAGGCGCCGGCCTCGTCATTATCGATGACGCGCAGGTTCGAGGGGTAGAGCCCGGCCTGGCCGACGGCGCGAACGGCCCTCGCCGCGGCGAAAAAATCGGGGAAGCCGAACACCGCGTCGGCCCGGAAGCGCGGCCGCCCTTGAAGCCGCATCCACGCCTCGGTGATGATTCCGAGCGCGCCCTCCGAGCCGATCATCATCCGGTCGGGGCTCGGGCCGGTGCCCGACCCGGGCAGGCGGCGCGACTCCATCACGCCGGCGGGCGTGATCGTGCGGATGCTTTCGACGAAATCGTCGATATGGGTATAGAGGGTGGCGAAGTGACCGCCGGAACGGGTCGCGATCCAGCCGCCGAGGGTCGAGAACTCGAAGCTCTGCGGATAGTGACGGATGGCGAGGCCGTGCGGCTTCAAGGCCGCCTCGATCGCCGGCCCGAGAATGCCGCCCTGAATGCGAGCGGCGCGGCTCACGCTGTCCACCTCGAGCACCCGGTCGAAATGGCGCATGTCGAGGCTGACGGCGCCGGCGTAGCTGTCGCCTACGGCCGGCTCGACCCCGCCGACGACCGACGAGCCGCCGCCGAACGGAATGACCGCGACCTTTGCGCCGCTCGCCCAATCGAGCACGGCCGCGATGTCGGCTTCTCTCTTCGGCAGCGCGACGAGATCGGGCGCGTTGGCGAAGTCGCGCGCGAACGCGCGCACCGTTTCCGGGTACGACTTGCCATAGGTGTGCAGAAGCCGCTCGTATGGCTCCCGCGTGAGCATGCCGGCAAGCGCGGCGGGCGCCGAGACGCGCGGCGCGCGGAGCGCGATGTCGGAAGCTTGCGGCGGGGCGCTAAGGCGAGGCTCGACGCCGAGCTTGTCAGAGACGAAGCGGAAGAGACGCTCGCGCTCAGGCATATCGAGGCCCTCGCCCTCGTTGCCCCAGCCGTAGAATTTGAGCCTTTGTCCCATCGGCGGACTATCCGAATTAGCGGCGTCGAGCGCTATAGCGATGCGGCCGCCAATTTCCGATCGAGCGTGACCAGTTCGGCTTTGAGTTCCCGAGCCAGCCAGAGGTAGCTCGCGTCATAGGCGGTGAGACCTGT
>JBAUXQ010000213.1:0-2524 GCA_049584355.1 Roseiarcus sp.
GGCCAAGCGGGAGCCGGTCCCAGAGGCGCGCCTCGCCTTCCCGGCGCTTGCCGCCCACGCCGCCGAAGAAGCGGTCGCCGCCGACCCGAAAGCGAAAATCATCAGGCTCTCGATCGATGCGCGGCTGCAAGCCAGGCTCGAGGCGCTTTTGAGGGAGAGCGTCGCGCGACTCGGGCCGAAGCTGTCGGCGGCGATGGTCGTCATCGACAACGCCACGGGCGAGATCCGCACCCGGATCGGCGCCGCCGATTATGACGACGCTTCGCGCGACGGCAAGATCGACATGTCGCGTTCGGCGCGCTCGCCGGGCTCGGCTCTGAAGCCCTTCATCTATGCGCTGGCGTTCGAGCAGGGCCTCGCCCACCCTGAAACGGTGCTGTTCGACCGGCCGATGCGCTACGGCGCTTATGCGCCGCAGAATTTCAATCTCGGCTACGAGGGTACGGTGACGGCGCGCAGGGCGCTGCAGCAGTCGCTCAATCTCCCCGCGATCGAGCTCCTGGCCGATGTCGGCCCGGCGACCTTCCTGGCTCGCCTGCATGGCGCAGGGGCCGAGATCGCGCTGCCAAAGGATACCCCGATCGGCCTCGCCATCGGCCTCGGCGGTCTTGGCGTCACGCTGACCGACCTCGCGCGGCTTTATGCCGGCTTCGCGCGCGGGGGCGAGGCGCCGGCGCTGATCGAGCGGCTCGGCTCTCCTCCCGTCATTGAGCCGCGCCGGGTGACCGACCCGGTCGCAGCTTACTACGTCGAGGAGATCCTGCGCGGCGCCCCGCCGCCGGCCAACGCGCTCAAGGGTCGGATCGCCTTCAAGACCGGGACGTCCTACGGCTTTCGCGATGCGCTGGCGGTCGGCTTCGACCGAGGGACGACGATCGCGGTCTGGGTCGGGCGGCCGGACAACGGCCCGACCCCGGGCCTCATCGGCCGCGAGGCGGCGGCGCCGATCCTGTTCGACGCCTTCGAGCGGCTCGGCCGCGACGTCGAGCCCATCAGGCCGCCAAGGGGCGTGCTGACCGCCGCGGTCACCGCAGATCTGCCCCCACCCTTGCGCCACCTGCGCAAAGACGCGCCCAAGACCATGGCGGCGGCCGAGGCGCCCGCGCTCAAGATCGCCTTCCCGCCGGATGGCGCCCTCATCGACCTCGGCCTGAACGAGGGCGCGCGCGATTCAAGCCTGGCGCTGAAGGCGCTCGGCGGCGCGCCGCCATTCACCTGGTTCGTCAACGGCGAGCCGGTCGCCGAACCCGACCTCCGCCGCCAGTCGGCCTGGAAGCCGGACGGGGCTGGATTTGCGCGGGTGTCTGTAACTGACGCGAAGGGGGCATCGGACGCGGTCATGGTCAGGCTGGAGTGAGCGGCCCGCGGTGGACGCCACTCTCCGCCAGATGTCGCCGGTTATTCAAACAGTGACAGGCGCGACGCGTGGCGGACCGCGAGGATATCGATTGCGTTTGCTTCGACGCGGTAGAAGAGCCGATAAGGGAAGTCGAGAAATGCAGCGACGCGAACGCCCGGCCGCTGTCTGACTGCGGGTCCGCTTAACGGAAACTCAACAATGCGCCGCTCGATCGCCGTCAGCCGCGCCTCGAAGGGCGCACGCGTCGCCGGCCAACGCAGCTTCTGATAGGTTTGAATCGACTCCAGATCGGCGAGCGCGCCCGCGGTCCACCGAAGGATCATTCGCTGCGGAATTTCGCCCGAACCTTCGCTGTGGAGTCATCGGACGCGAAGCGGCCCGCCCGCGCGTCGTCCAGACCGCGGTCGATCACCGTGAGTTCCGTCTCCGACGCGTGATAGACCCCGTCGCGCTCCGCCTCGATGCTGCGCGCGGCTTCGAGCAACGCCTCTTGATCCTCCGAGGACCAACTCTCAATTCGCGGAAGCATGTTCTTAAGGGCAGTAATCATACGCAGATGATAACATAAGTTCTGCGCCAATCGCACTCACAATGCTCCGGCAGGGCGGCGCGGGCTTCGCCCGGGTTTCGGTCGAAAACGTGCGAGAAATCACGAAAAATAAATGTTGCTGATGTTCGAACTGAGGGGCGAGATAGGTATGATCGCAACACCAACCCCCGCGCTTCCCTAAAGAAAAGCTTCACCCCGTTTCGCTCAACCGACTGCATGGCTCATTCTTGCGACGCGCAGCAATGGTCATCGCGGCCACGGCACAAGCAGCGCGCGCAGCGCCGCCACGAAGGCGATCGGCTGGTCGATCATCACGTGATGCTCGGCCTCGGGGATCTCGACATAGGGCGAGCCCGGAGGGATGAGGCTCAAGAGGTAGGCGGCGTCCTCGGGGTGGAAGAGCTGGGACTTCGCGCCGCGGATGAGCGCCAGCGGCGAGCGCACGGCGGTGATGAGCGCGGTCGGGTCGATGCGGGTGAACTTCTCCCAGAAATGCGGATCGAAACACAAGGCCCAGCCGCGCTTGCCCTCGGCGTCGACGATCTCGGCGGCCGAGCGCCGGGCGATGAAGTCGAGAATGAAAAGGTTTTCGCAAACCTGGGGCGGCGCGAGGC
>JBAUXQ010000214.1:0-12647 GCA_049584355.1 Roseiarcus sp.
ATCGGCGGCATCATCAAGCACGCCAAGGCGCTCAACGGCTTCACAAATCCCACCACCAACAGCTACAAGCGCCTGGTTCCGGGCTTCGAGGCCCCCGTCCTGCTCGCCTATTCGGCGCGCAACCGCTCGGCCTCGTGCCGAATCCCATGGACCTCGAATCCTAAGGCGAAACGGGTCGAAGTTCGTTTCCCCGACCCCGGAGCCAACCCCTATCTCGCCTTCGCCGCGATGCTGATGGCTGGGCTCGACGGCATTTCCAGCAAGATCGACCCGGGCTCGGCGATGGACAAGGACCTCTACGACCTGCCGCCGAAAGAACTCAAGAAGATCCCGACCGTTTGCGGCTCGCTGCGCGAGGCGCTCAGCAACCTCGACAAGGACCGCACGTTCCTCAAGGCGGGCGATGTGTTCAACGACGACTTCATCGACAGCTATATCGAGCTCAAGATGGCCGACGTTCACCGCTTCGAAATGGCGCCGCACCCGGTCGAGTTCGACATGTATTATTCCTACTGACGGGTCCGGCGTCAGGTTCAACGACGAATAGGGCGGCCCCCCGGGCCGCCCTTTTTCTTTCGCCGCAAACCTCCGGGGCCGCACGCGCCGGTTCAGACCTCGGATGGTTTCACGACTGCTGACAGAACCTGACAGCTGGCGGGAGTAGCGCGATATTGACGGATTGTGCACGATCATGCATGATTGAGCAAGGCTTCTCTCAATCGTGCGTGTTTATGTCCATTTTCGCAGCCGAAAGACAGCAACAGATTCTCGAGCGCCTCGGCCGCGACGGCCGGGTGCTGGCTGCGGCGCTCGCCCAGGCTTTCTCGACCTCGGAAGACACGATTCGCCGCGACCTCCGCGATCTCGCGGGGCGTGGACTTTGCCGACGCGTTTACGGCGGCGCGCTGCCGGTTTCCCCGGCTTCGACCTCTATTCAAGTCCGCGTCGGGGAGGCGATCGACCGCAAGGCGGCGCTGGGCCGGGCGTTGGCCGCCCTTGTCGCGCCAGGGTCGTTCATTTTCATCGATTCGGGCTCGACGAACCTCGCCGCGGCGAAGGCTTTTCCCGGAGGCCTTCGGGTGACCGCGGCGACCCATGATCCGGCGATCGCTACGGCTTTGCTGGCCAAGCCGGAGGTCGCGATTTGGCTCATCGGAGGCCCCATCGATCCGCATATCGGCGCGGCTCTCGGCGGCCGGACTCTGGGCGACGTCGAGGCGTTGCGCCCTGATCTCGCGTTCCTCGGCGTTTGCGCGCTCGATCCGGTCGGGGGAATCGCCGCATTTGATCCGGAGGACGCCGAGATCAAGCGGGCGATCTTGCGCAATTCTCGTCGCGTAGCCGCGGCGGTCCTCAACGAGAAGCTCGAGACCAGCGCTC
Organism: Roseiarcus sp.; assembly: GCA_049584355.1. Taxonomy (GTDB): domain Bacteria; phylum Pseudomonadota; class Alphaproteobacteria; order Rhizobiales; family Beijerinckiaceae; genus Roseiarcus. The sequence goes on from JBAUXQ010000214.1 coordinate 1,381, forward strand.
CCTTCGCCGTCGGCTGCGCCGAAAGCCTTGACACCGTGGTCCTCGAAGCGGACGCGGCGGAGCCCGTCGCCCGCGCATTCACCGAGCGCGGGGTCAATGTGCGCCGCGCGCAGCCCGCGCAGGCGGGTTAGCCGCAACGCTCGCGCCAGCACAATTCTTGGTCGTTCGCGCATTCCCGGAGAACCCCATTGATCGACGCGCGGCTTGCGATCGCCCCTGATAGAACTGTCGCCCAGCCGTGGGCGCAGCGCCTGGCGACGTTCGGCGTCTTCCTGGCGAATGGCGCCGGAATCGGGTGCTGGGCGGCCGCTATCCCCCGGGTCAAGGCGGACCTCGCGCTTTCCGACGCGACGCTTAGCGTAGCGCTTCTTGCTTTTGCCGCCGGCGCGATCATTGCGATGCCGCTCATGGGCCTGTTCGCCCATCGTTTTAGCAGCGGACCGGCGTCGGTCGTTGCCGGGTTCGGCTTCGCGGCCGCCCTTGCCGCACTTGGCTTTGCCCGGTCGCTGGAGACCTTGTCCCTGGCGACGTTCCTCGCAGGAGCGACGCATGGGGCGATGGACATCGCGATGAACGCCAACGCGAGCGACATCGAACGCCGCTGGGGGAGGCCGATCATGTCCTCGTTTCATGCCGGATTCAGCTTAGGCGGCGCGGCGGGTGCGGTGTCGGGCGCGTGGCTCGGGGAATTGGGAACGGCTTGGGGTCTCCTGGGGCCCGCGCTGCTCGCCTCGCTGCTCCTCGCCATCGCCGCTCCGTTTGTCGCGGGCGAGGGCGGCGGTTTCGGCGGCGCGAGGCTTGCGGCGCCCAGCCTGCGCCTCCTGCCGCTCGCCGCGCTGGCGTTCGTGTCGTTTGGGACCGAAGGCGCGGTCGGCGACTGGAGCGGAACTTATCTCGCGCGCTCGGGCGTGTCGCCGGGCTTCGCCGCCGCCGCCTACGCGGCCTTTTCGCTATTGATGATCACTGGCAGGATTGTTGGCGATCGGATCGTCGCCGCTGCCGGACCGCGCGCGACGGTTGGCCTGGGCGCCCTCATCGCCGGAGCGGGGCTTGCGATCAGCGCCGCATCGCCAGGGCTCGCCGGCGGCGTCGTCGGCTTCGGACTGGTCGGCGCCGGGCTCGCCAACGTGGTGCCTGTGATTTTCAGCGCCGCTGGGCGGACGGGGTCATCGTCGGCGGTTGGCATCGCTTCGGCCGCGACCTCGGGCTACGCGGGCCTGCTGATCGGACCGGTCGTCATCGGCGCTGTCGCGTCCGCCGCCGATCTGCGCTCGGCGATCGTCATGCTGGCCGCAGTGGCGCTCTGTGCGGCCGCGTTCGCCTCGTCCAGAGCCGGAGGCCTCGCGCGCGGGCGGAACGTGGATTGATCGCTCCCGATTAGGGAGTTACCCTTGGTCGCAATATTCCTCCGGCGTTGGCCGGTGACGGGCGTCGCAGAGGGCGGTCGGCCTTGGTTTCGCCTATTACGGCGCGCATGAGGCGAGCCCGAACGCGATCCACGTTCAAAAAGCGTTTCGAGGGTACGAGTGGCAGAAAGCAATCCTGATGGAATGGGGCGCCCGTCGCGCGCTCCCGGCGCCCAACAGGCAAACGCCGAGGAAATGCTGGCTGAATTGGTGCGACTCGTCGAATCTTCGGCGCTCGCGCCGGAGCGTGCGGCGCCGCCTGTCGAAATCGTGCCGGAGCCCAAGCAGACCGACACGGAGCCGCTGCGACCCCCCGAAATGACGTCGCTGCGGCCGTCAGTCGGCCCGCCGCCGGGCAAACCAGGCGAGCCGCTGGTTGTGGACGTCGAGCCGCCGCCAGCCCGCGAAGCTGCGAATTCATATTCGAACCGTCCGAATGGAATCGATTTGGCGACGGGACAACGTTCCGGAGCCTGGACATTCAAGGTTTCGGCGCTCGTCCTGGCCGGCGCTGCAGTGGCCGGCTCGATCTTCTGGCTCAAATACCTGGACCCCGGACAGCCAAAGACGCCCCCCTCCATCGCCACAGCGCAGGCCCCGACCACAGTGCAGCCGCGAACAAGTTTGACCGTCGCGACTTCGAACGACGCCGGGGCGACACCGCTGAAAGACATCACTCAGCCGGCGGTTGTCAGTCCCGAACAGCGGCCAATCGATCTGAACGCTGGCGTCTCGCTCAATAATCCGCCGCCGTCGGCGGACCGGGGGCCGACAGCAACCGCCGCGACGCAACCGACGGCCGATGCGTCCGCGGGAAAGCCGCTCGCGGAGCTGGTCAACACGCCGACCGCAGCGGCGCCGATCGCCGCCTCTCCGCCTACGGCGTCGGAATCTCTTGATTCCAAGCCCGTGCCGGTGCCCACGGTTCCGCTTTCGCCCGACCAGACGCAGATCGCGGCGCCAACCCCCTCCGGCACGAACTCGGGCGTGATGGCGCATACAAGCGATGCGCCGTTGCCACCCGTCAGGCCGGCGCCGAAGGCCGCGATCGAGGCGGCTGGGGTTGCGGAGCGGTCGACGCCAAAACTCGAATTGCCCACCAAGCTTTCAAGTAAATCTTCCGCCCACGTCGTGGTCGCCAAGGCTGAGGCCGCCGGCCACTGGGCTCCCACGGAGACGGCGAGCGAACCCCTTCGGCTTGGGGCGCCCGTGAACCCCGAGAAGGGAGCAAAGACGCTCAACGCCACGCAATCCCCGGCCGAGGCGCAGGCGGCCCCGTCACAGCAACCGGCGCCGGCCAAGCAATCCAATCCCAATCCTGTGGTGCATGCCTTCAGCTATATGGTGGGCGCGGTGACTGGCCTCATTCCCTTCGTACCCCATTGATCGAGACTTTGCGGTCCCGATTCAGTTTTTTCGAGGACCACGCTCCCCATCACGTTAGTTGAGGACCCGCTTGCCGCCGGGCGAATCGAGCGAGAAGGCGGGGATGGAAACCTTGAAGCTCCGGCCTTCCGGGTCGACCATCAAATATTCGCCGACCATCATGCCGCTCGGGGTGGCCAGCGGGCAGCCGGAGGCGTAGCGGAACGACTGCCCCGGCGCTATTGTCGGTTGCTCGCCAACGACGCCCGGTCCGCGCACCTCCTGCTGCCGGCCGTCGGCGTCGGTGATCCGCCAGTGGCGCTCCATGAGCGTCACAGGCTTGTCGCCGAGATTGGCGATTTCGATAGAATAGCGCCAGAAATAGCGCGGCTGGTCCGGGTCGGAGTGATCCGGATCGAACGTGGGCTCGACGGTGACTTTGACCCGATGCGTGACGGCCTCGTACATGAAACCGGCATTCTAGCGGCGCCCGTCGCCCCGTCCACTGTTTCCCTCGCGCTAGGACGCGGCGCTCTGTCGGGGGCGTCCGGATGACCGGGGCGGCCCGTCTCGCCGAGGCCAAGGCGCTGCTCAAGCGGCTCATCGCCATCGACAGCGTCAGCGACGCCTCCAACCTGCCGGTCGTCGACTTCGTCGAGGCCTATCTGCGCTCGCTTGGGCTCGAGGCGCGTCGCGCGCCGAACGCGGCTGGCGACAAGGCGGCGATCCTGGCCACGATCGGCCCCCGGGTCGACGGCGGCGTCGTGCTCTCAGGCCATACCGACGTCGTCCCGGTGGAGGGGCAGCCATGGTCGAGCCCGCCGTTCGCTTTGCGCGAGGAGTCCGGGCGGCTCTTTGGCCGCGGCGCCTGCGACATGAAGGGCTTCGCCGCCTGCGTCCTGGCGATGGTCCCAGCCTTCAGGGACGCCGGCCTGAAGAGGCCGGTTCACATCGTGCTGAGCTACGACGAGGAGACGACGTGCCTGGGGTCCCGCGACGTCATCGGCTGGTTCGGCAAGGATGAGCCGCTTCCGGCTGCGGTCATCGTCGGCGAGCCGACGATGATGGCGGTGGCCGACGCCCACAAGAGCGTCGCGACCTTCCTGACGCTGGTCACCGGGCGCGAAGCCCATTCGGCCCTGCCGGCGCTCGGCGCCAACGCGGTCGCGGTCGCGGCCGACATCGTGAGCGAGATCGGCGCCCTGGCGCGCGCCTATGAGGAAGGCCCGCTCGACTCCCGCTTCACGCCGCCCTATTCAACGCTTCACGTGGGCATGATCCGGGGCGGGACGGCCCGCAACATCCTGGCGCGGGAATGCGTGTTCGAGTGGGAATTTCGCGGCCTCCCCGGAGTGTCGAGCGCCTCGGCGATGGCCAAGGTGCAGGCGTTCGTCGACGCGGTCGCGACGCCGCGCCTGACCCGCTTCGTATCAGGCCCGGCGATCGCCACCACGATGGAGGTCGACGTCCCTCCGCTCGCCGCCGCGCCGGGCTCGGCGGCCGAGCGGCTCGCGCTGAGGCTCACCCGCTCGAACCAGACGATCGCAGTTTCGTTCGCCACCGAATCCGGGCATTTCCAGGCGGCCGGCCTGCCGACGATCGTGTGCGGGCCGGGTTCGATCGACCAGGCGCACAAGCCCGACGAATTCGTGGACGAGGCGCAGCTCGCGGCCTGCCTCGAATTCCTGCAACGCCTCGCGGACGATCTCGCGCGCTGACCGATGGCGCGCGGCGCCGTCAGTCGGAGCCGATCCCCCGAAGCCTATCGGATCCCGCTTGCCGGCCGGTCTCGCCTGGCGCAGATTTGGCCGTTTTCACGATTCGAGGGGGCTCGCGAACGATGGCGGGGATTGGACGTTGAGGTTTCTGACGCTTCTCCTGCAGCGGCTGGCGGTTTTCGCAACCGGCGTGTTCAGCGTCTGGCTGATCGTCTTCGTCGTCTTCCGGGTGAGCGATCGCCAGCTGCCGTGGATTGTCGCCGTGAGCCTGACCTATGCGCTCGCGGCCTATGTGATCTTGCCGCGCATCGTGCGCATGAACCTCAAGATCCTGCAGCGCAAGAGCGTGCCGAGCTTCACCGTGACCGGCGACGGACTGCCCGGAGACCCTGTCAACCTCGTGCTGATCGGCGAACTCGATAAGCTGCGCGCCGCCTTCGCGGCGGCCGGCTGGACGGAGGCTGAGCGGCTCGGCCCCAAGAGCTCATGGCGCATGGTGGTGGCGTTCGTGTTCAACCGGCCCTATCCAGCGGCGCCGTTCAGCACCCTCTTCCTGTTCGGACGCGGACAGGACGTCGGCTTCCAGAAGGCCATCGACGGCAGCCCGCGCAAGCGTCATCACATCCGCTTCTGGGCCCTCAGCCTCGAGCAGGGGGAGGAGACGTTGGGAACGCCCGAGTTCTGGCTCAACATCGACCGCCCGCCGCTCGATGCGCCGGCGCTGTGGGTCGGCGCCGGGACCAAGGACACCGGCATTTCGCTGACCCGGTTCACCTTCCAGATTACCCACCGGACCGACGTCGACGCCGACGCCGAACGCGACTTCATCGTCGGCGAACTCAAGCAAGCCGGCGCGATCGTCAGCGTGACGTCCTATACGGCCGGCCAGAGCCTGCGGGTCGGACGCGTCAACCGCTACGTCACCGACGGCGAAGTCGCCGCGGCCAGCCTGGCTTGACGCGAGCCCGGCAGGGGGTGGCCGACCGCGGGTATCCAGACTAGCGGCTGCGGCGGGCCGTTCGATTGCCGCACTCGCTGGAATGACAGGCTGCGTTGACTACTCCCAGCGGCCGCGGGGCGAGTGCATCGTGACGACTTCGATCCGGCCGCGCGGACCGATCCAGCCGGACATCACCCAGCTCGTCAGGCTGACGACGATCGCGGCGAACACCGCCGACCAGAAGCCGGCGACCAGGAAGCCGGGGAGAAACCACGCCACCAGCATGATCATCAGCGCGTTGATGACGAGCAGGAAGAGGCCAAGCGTCAGCAAAGTGATGGGCAGGGTGAGGAGGACGATGACCGGGCGGACGAAGGCGTTGACGATGCCGAGCAGCAGCGCCGCGGCGATCAGCGTCTCGGTCGAACTGAATGCAATGCCGCCCACGATCTTCGAGGCCAGCCATAGGCCGATCCCGACCACCACCGCGCGAATGAGGAACCCTTCCATGGCCTGCGCTCCTGTTCAGCCGTGTCATTTAAGGATGAAGCGCGCGCTCCGCCAGAGCGTGCGCGATGACATGGCTGGGCGGACTGGATATCAAAGGCGCGGAGGTCCCTCATGTCCGATGACGCCAAACGCCCGGTCGCCATTCGCGCCGCCGACGTCCCGCCGCGCGCGTTCCGCACCAACTATCCCGAGCCGTTCGCCTCACGGATGGCGGGGCGCGACAAGCGGCCGCTTGGCGACCTGTTCGGGCTCGCCAATTTCGGCGTCAACATCACGCGCCTCAAGCCCGGCGGGTCGTCCTCGATCCGCCATGCGCATACGAAGCAGGACGAGTTCGTCTACATCCTGGAGGGAGAGCCGACGCTGGTCACCAACGCCGGCCGCACGGCGCTGAAGCCAGGCATGTGCGCCGGCTTCAAGGGGGGAAGCGGCGACGCCCATCACCTGGTCAACGAAACCGATCAGGACGTCCTCTATCTCGAGATTGGCGATCGCACCGACGGCGACGCGGTCACCTATCCCGACGATGACCTCGCGGTCATCACGGTCGACGGCCGGCGGCGGATGGCCCATAAGGACGGAACGCCTTACTGAACGGCTGATTTCTGAAGCGTGGGTTGGCGCGATCACGATTCCCGCAGGGGCTGCGCCGGCGACCGGCCGGTGAGGCGGTCGTATTCGGCGACGAAACTCTCGTTTGGCCGGTAGCCGGCCAGGTCGCTCGAAAACTCCTGCTTCAGGCGATCGAGGAAGAACATCTCATGCGTGCGTTCGTGCTTGGCTTCGATAGGACCCCTCGGCTCGAGTTCGAATAGCGCCCTGGCGTGTCCGGCTACCGTGTCCGAGACGTTGATCCGCCCCGGCAGGCAGTGCGCCTCCATCAACGACGCCGTGTTCACTGCGTCGCCCCAGATATCGAAAGCGAAGCGATGATTGCCGACGACGCCGGAAATGACCGGTCCGGTGTGAATGCCGACTCGCAACTCCAGCGATGGCAGTTGCATTTTATCGTTCCACGACTTTATGCGGGCGGCCGTTGCTTGCATTTCCAGCGCCGTGAGGCAGGCGTCGACCGGATGCCGGAGACCGGTCTCGGGCACACCGCCGACCGCCATATAGGCGTCGCCGATCGTCTTGATCTTCTCCAGTCCGCGACGGGCGACAATGTCGTCGAACGCGGTGAAATACTGGTCGAGAACGCCAATGAGCGCCGCGGGCTCGGCTCGTTCGGCCAGGAGCGTAAAGCCTTGGAGATCTGCAAACAAGACTGTCGCGGAGCGTATGTACCTTGGCTGCACGCGCCCGTTTTTCTTGAGCTCGTCGGCAATTGCGGCTGGCAACAGGTTGTCGAGGAGTTCCTCGGCTCGCGCTGTTTGCGCGGCGACCTCCTTGTGCGCCTCGTCGAGTCGCCTGATCGTCCGGTCATGCTCGATCAGCCGTCGGCGCAGCTCCAATAGGGTAAGAATTTGGCGCGACAGCCGGCGTAGGGCTTCCATTTGTTCGAAGGTGAGCCGGCGTGGCTCAAAATCCATGACGCAGAGCGTCCCCAGCGCATAACCGTCGTCGGTGATGAGCGGGACCCCGCAATAGAATCGGCAGTGCGGATCGCCGACGACCATTCCGACGCGATCAAATCGCCGATCCTGAGTCATGTCCGGCACCACCAACATTTCGGCGCCGCAGATCGTCGTCGAGCAAACGGCGGCTCCCCGTGGCGCGTTCGTGACCTGGGGCGGAAGGCCATATCTCGCCTTGAGCCATCGGCGATCGTCGTCGACGAAGCTGATATAGCCGATAGGGCATCCGCAAACTTGCGCCGCCAATTCCGCGATTTCGTCATAGGCGATTTCGGGCCCGCTATCCAGAATGTCGAGCGCGCGCAGCGCATTGAGCCGCTGCGGCTCGTTGGCGGGAATCGGAAACGACGACGGGTCTCTCCCCGCCATTTCGGTAGCTGATAGTCTCCGGGCGACTGGGGTTGAACAGCCGGTCAGCGGCGGGGTCGGCGCAGACGTCGTTCGGTCGCCGACAATGCTCCTGAGAGAGGGCGAATCGCTCAATGTTCGTTCCTTCCGCAAGGTGGCTCCAATCGCACTTCGTTTGGGGAGAAGAGGATGGGTTGTCGTGAAGATTCCTGCGCTTCTCCGGCGCTCATGCCGCGAGCTGGGCGGGGGCGACGCCGTGGACGCGCCGAACCCAACGCGACAGATGGCTCTGGTCGGCGAAGCCGGTTGAAGCCGCGATTTCAGCGAGCCCCGATTGTCCGCCTGGCGGGCTTCCCGAGCTGAGAGCGACCGGAAGGGCGCCATCCCCTTGCGCCGTGGAAAGTTCCGGGACTTGTCCGAGCATTGTCCAACTCCATGTCACACCGCATGTTTGGAGCCGCCCGCCCTTGGCCACATGGGTGCGGCCGGGCGATCGCGCAAGGGCGGGTTCAGCGTTGGCGCCGAACGTGCCGGCGCCGGCGAGCGAGATGTGTGACGGCGATCACACTGCGGTTTCAGGGGTCAGAGCGCGACGTGGCGCCGTTTGCCGCGGGGGCCGAGCCCAATCGGCGCCCGAAAGGCGTTTGACATGCACTGCGATCGCGAATCCGGCCGCGAGCGACGCCTGCCAGCCCGCCGATGAGCTTTCGCAACGGCACGCCCTTGATCCCGCTGATCGCGCTCAATTGCCGACCGTGCTAGAGTGGCGCGCTGCAATTGGCGTTCACTCGGTGGCTCTGTCGTCGGGGGCGATCCATGATCACTTTGCCCAAGCTGGCGGCGGACGCGCTAGGCTCGTTCCTTGCCGCCGACATGAAGGACCGGTTTGGGCGCTCGCATGCGCGCCTGGCCGAAATCATTCCGTTCGCGGCGCAGCTCACACTGGAATGCATCGGCAACAGCGACGCCCTCTACCACAACGTTGAGCATACGATGCTCATCACCTTGGCCGGCCACGACATCTTCAAGGGGCGCGCGCTGCTGGGGCGGTCGAACCCGATCGAGTATTCGAACTTCATCGCCGCCTGTCTGGCGCACGACATCGGATACGTCCGCGGGGTCATCAAAGGGGACGGGAAAGACGGCCTGGTCGTCGACGCCACCGGCCGAAAGATCGCGTTGCCGCGCGGCTCATCCGATGCGGCGCTCGCGCCGTATCACGTCGAACGGTCCAAGCTGTTCGTATTGGATCGGCTCGCGGACATCGAGGAGCTCGACGGCGAGCTGATCGCAGGCGCGATCGAGCACACCAGCTTCCCATACTCGTCTGCGCCCGATAGCCACGACATCGGCGAATGGGCCGCGCTGCTGCGGGCCGCCGACCTCGTCGGTCAGCTCGGCGATCCGCACTATCTGAGAAAGGCCAACGCGCTCTACCACGAATTCGAGGAAATCGGCTTGACCAGGCAGCTCGGCTACGAAACGCCGGCGGACATGGTCGACCAATATCCGCGATTCTACTGGGAGCGGGTGTCGCCGTACATTCAAGACGCCATCCGCTACCTGAACGTGACCGCGAGTGGGCGGCAGTGGATCAACGGCCTCTACAGCAACGTCTTTCGCGCCGAGCATGAGCAGCGGCTGTGGGGGCCGCAGCCTTAGTCGAGTGGCGCTAATTCATCGCCTTCAGGATCTGTGGCTTGACTTCGCTCTCCAGTGTCTGCGCCGTCATTGGCCCGACCAGCTTGAACGCCAGCGATCCGTCGCCCCTGACGATGAAGGTTTCCGGCACGCCATAGACCCCCCAGTCGATGCCGGCGCGCCCATCCGCGTCGAGACCGACCTTGGCGTAAGGGTCGCCCTTGGCGCCGAGGAAGCGGCGAATGTTCTCGGCCGAGTCCTTCTGCGCAACGCCATAGATCGCGACGCCCTTGGCGTGAAGCGACGGATCGGCGGCGAGCGTCATCAGGAACTCATGCTCGTAATGGCAGGGCTCGCACCATGAGGCGAAGATGTTGACCACGCTCACATGGCCTGAGCGCAAGTCGGCGTCGGTCAGGCCCGCCGCGCCATCGAGGCTGGGCAGGGTCAGCGGCGGAGCGGGCTGGCCGATCAAGACCGAGGGAATGCTCGCGGGATCGCCGGCGTTGAGCCGCATGAACAGGAGCCAGGCCAGGGCGGCAAAAACCGCAAGCGGCAGATAGATGAGCCAGCGGCGCGGGCGCGGGGCGGCTTCGGCGTCTACACTCATCGGCGCTCGAGGTCCTTCACACCGCCGCGCGCCGCATCGAGCGCACGCGCCGCCGCGTCCATCTGGGCGTTGAGACGGCGGCCGTCCAGAACCACGGCGCCGATCATCGCTGCGATCGTCGCCGCCGCGACCGCGTACGCCGCGATGACGAAGCCGATATGCGGGTCGGCCATCAGGCGCCTCCCGGGGCGAATTCCGGCGCGAGGCGGTCGCCTTCGGCCGCCGCGAGCATCGTGACTCGGGCGATGCGCCGGCGAAGGATCTCGTTGCGGATCGCCATCACGTGCAACGTGAGAAACAGGCAGGTGAAGGCCAGCGACATTACGATCAAGGGCCAGAGCAGCGCGGGCGCGATCGTCGGCCCGCCGAGCCGGAACACCGAGGCCGGCTGATGCAGGGTGTTCCACCAGTCGACCGAGAATTTGATGATCGGCAGGTTGACGCAGCCGACCAGGGTCAGGATCGCGACCGCCCGGGCGGCGCGGCCCGGGTCGTCGATCGCGCGCCAGAGCGCGATCAGACCGAGATAGAGGATGAACAGCACCAGCACCGAGGTCAGGCGCGCATCCCACACCCAATAGGTCCCCCACATCGGCTTGCCCCACAGCGAGCCGGTGGCGAGGCAGATGAAAGTGAATCCGGCGCCGAGCGGCGCCGCCGCCTTCTGCGCCGCGTCGGCGAGCGGATGGCGCCAGACGAGTGTGCCTAGAGCAGCGGCGGCCATCACGGCATAAACGAAGGTCGCCATCCAGGCTGCCGGCACATGGAGATACATGATCTTGACCGTCTCGCCCTGCTGATAATCGGGCGGGGCGGCGAACGAGAGCCACAAGCCCACCGCGAACAGCGCCACGGTCACCGCCGCGAGCCACGGCAGCACGCGGCGCGAAAGGTCGACGAACACCGTCGGGTTGGCGATATTGACCATGGCCGCGCCTTTTAGCGCCGGGCGAGGAGAGGGGCAACGCGGAACGCGGTCGGGCGCGATAGGGCGAGAGTGTCGCCAATCTGTTTCCGAATCCAGGAAATCAAGCGATCCTGGGCATTTAACCGCCGACGCCGCCCCTTCAGCCGCCCTCCCGCCGGTCGCGCAGGGACGCGGCCACCGCCGGCGCCGCCGAGCTGCGCAACGACTGGGCGAGCGCCTCGAGC